>CAUJFK010000150.1 GCA_963169175.1 Acidobacteriota bacterium
ACGAAAGGGCCCGCGCAAGGCGGCGGTCGCCAAGAAGAAGGCACCAGGCAAGAAGTAGTTGTCAGTGGCCGGTGGGCAAGTACCACTGGGATCTGACCACCGTGCACTGAAAACAGTTATATGGCAAAAGCACCAGCAGCAGGAAAGAAGAAGACTTTCAAAAAGAAAGAGCGGAAGAACATTCCGGTCGGGATAGTTCATATTTCGGCGTCGTTCAACAACACGCTTATCTCGATCACGGACACGCAGGGCAATTTGGTTGCCCAGTCGTCGTCGGGTGCTCGAGGATTCCGCGGTTCGCGTAAAGGAACGCCGTTCGCAGCACAACAGGCGGCTGGCGAAGTTGCCCGCAAGGCCGTGGAGGCCGGTATGCGTGAGGTCGAGGTTCGTGTGAAAGGGCCGGGCGGCGGCCGTGAGTCGGCCATTCGGGCCGTTGCGCAGGCCGGTATCCGCGTGAACACGATCCGCGATACAACGCCAATCCCGCACAATGGATGCCGTCCGCCAAAGCGCCGACGCGTCTGATGATTTGCGAATTTCCATTTGCGATTTGCGAATGAGTTCGCGGGAGCAATTAGGATTTTATTTACTATCGAAAGGACGAAGGAAGCTTTGGTGTAATTTGAGCTTTCGTAAACTTTTCCGACTAATATAGGTGCTTTCCGACTTGCGGAGGCGATTGCGAACGATAAGATCGCATAATCGCTGATCGCAAATCGCAAATCACCCCGGAGGCAAATTATGGCTAGATACAGAGATGCAGTGTGCCGGTTGTGCCGGCGTGAAGGTGGGAAGTTATTTTTGAAGGGCGACCGGTGTTTTAAGCCGTCGTGTGCGATCGAAAAGCGGGGAACGAACCCGCCTGGACAGCATGGTGGGGCCCGCCGGAAAATGCTTGCCGGCTATGGTGAGCAACTTCGGGAAAAGCAGAAGGTAAAACGCATTTACTTTGTGCTCGAAAAGCAATTCCGCAATTATTTTGATAAAGCACGCCGCCAGAAAGGCGTCACGGGCGAGAACCTGCTCTTCATGCTTGAAAAGCGTTTGGACAACGTGGTATACCGTTCGGGCTTTTCTACATCGCGCCGTCAGGCACGCCAGCTTGTAAATCATGGACATATTGAAGTGAATGGACGAAAGGTGAATATTCCTTCATTCCAGGTCACTGTCGGCGATACCGTTACCGTCAAGAACAAGAGCACAAAGAATGCTCATGTCGAAGGTGCATGGCAGACCGCGGCAGGGCGTGGACGCCCGATTTGGATCTCGCCGGCTGGACGCGACATGAGCGTATCGATCGCCGCGGCGCCATCGCGCGCGGACATTGATTCGAATATTAACGAACAGTTGATCGTAGAGTTGTACAGTAAGTAATTTTTGGGGCCGGCTGAAGTAGCCGAATGCGGTGAGCCCGTTCTTGCTCACTGTGATCCGGGGACAAAGCTGGTTTAAGTTGACCGTTTAAAAGAACAAATATGGCACAGAGTAATAATTGGACGGATTTTCAAATGCCGGCACGCCTGAACGTTGATAACGATACGTTGACCGAGCGGTACGGCAAGTTCTTCGCCCAGCCGTTCGAGCGAGGCTTCGGTACGACGATCGGTAACTCGATCCGCCGGGCGCTTCTATCGTCGATCGAAGGGGCCGCCGTAACGGCCGTGAAGATCGAAGGCGTGGAGCACGAATTCTCATCTATCAAGGGGGTTGTGGAGGACGCGACCGATATCATCCTCAACCTAAAGCAGGTTCCCTTCAAACTGCACGGAAGCGGGCCAAAGACGCTGACCATCAGCAGAAAAGGCTCGGGCGAGGTGACGAGTGCTGACATTGAAGGCGATGGAGATGTCGAGGTGCTCGACCCGAACATCCACATCGCGACCATCAGCGGCTCTGGATCGTTCAATGTTGAAATGAGGCTCAAGCGCGGTCGCGGCTATGTTTCCGCCGAGTTTAACAACGACGAAGATCTTTCGGTCGGCTACATTCCGATCGACTCGGTGCATACGCCGATCAAGAAGGTAAATTACAATGTCGATAAGACGCGTCAGGGATCGAACACCGAATTCGATAAATTAACTATCGAAGTTTGGACCGACGGCTCTGTTCCACCGGAAGATTCGATCGGCCTCGCGGCGAAATTGGTGAAAGATCACATGGCGATCTTCATCAATTTTGAAGAGGAAGAAGAGGAATATAAGTACGAAGACATTGCCCGGCCGCCGCTAATGCGGAATGACCTGCTCGATAAGCCGGTCGACGAACTGGAACTTTCGGTTCGTTCGTACAACTGCCTGAAAAACGCCGACATTCGATCCATTCGCGATCTGATCAGGCGCAGTGAAAAGGATATGCTCGGCACAAAGAACTTCGGCAAAAAATCGCTGACGGAGATCAAGGACCTCCTTCACGGCATGGGCCTCGATTTCGGCATGGACTTCGATGAGCAGGGCAACCCGATCCCGGGATCGGGCGGAAGAGATCTGGATTAAGGATGAGGGCGGAGGGATGAGTAAGAAAGTTTCATCCCTCATCTCTCCGCCCTCATCCCTCAACTGAAATGAGACATTTAAAAGCACATCGCAAACTTGGCCGTACCACCGAACACCGGATGTCGTTGCTTCGCAACCTGGCTACGTCGTTGATAAATGCGGAAAAAGAGCATATCGTAACCACAACGCAAAAGGCCAAGGAATTACGGCCGTTCGTTGAAAAAGCGATCACGCTGGCGCGTAAGGCCCAGGGGCTAGACGGTGACGGGGCGAGGGCCCAGGAAGTTCACCTTCGCCGCCAGGCGTCGCGTTTTTTCCACGCCGGCAACAGCACGTTCAAGGAAGCGGCGAGCCGTTTCCGCGGGAAAAAGGGTGAGGTGAAAGACCCGATCGAACGCACGGCCGGCGTCAAGGCAGTGCAGCGTTTGTTCGGCGAACTCGGCATTCGCTACAAGGACCGCAACGGCGGGTACACGCGTATCATCAAGATCGGCCGCCGCAGCGGCGACAATGCGGAGTTGGCCGTGATCGAATTGGTTGATAACCCCCGCGAACTTGCAGCGAAAGGATAGTATTTCTTTTTTGGGAGGCGACACACGATGAGTGACAGTTCGGCTTCTGCAAAAGCAAAGGAAATGGAAAAGCAAGGCGGTAAGAAAGACGACGCGAAAGCCGGTCGCAGCACCTCGCAAGGGGAACCATCGTTCAATATGGACGAGCTTCGCGAGTTGGCCGAGATGGTCAATGAGCATGGCTTTACCGATTTTGAGTTTGAAAACGAGAATATTCGTGTGCGGTTAAGCAAGACGCCGCCCGCATCGGCGGTGCAATATATTCCGCAGCCGCAGCAGGTTGGCTACGCGGCCCCGGCCATCCCGGCCGCCGCTCCAACACTGGCCCAAGCGGCCCCGTTGGCCGACAACCCGGCCGCACCCGCGGTATCCGCTGAAGAGGACCTTCACCAGATCACATCGCCGATCGTTGGCACATTCTACCGTTCGTCCGGCCCTGACAAGGAACCGTATGTAAAGGAAGGCAGCCAGATCACGCCTTCGTCCATTGTCTGCATTGTTGAAGCGATGAAGCTAATGAACGAGATCGAGGCAGAAGTGACCGGCGAGGTCGTAAAGATCTATGTCGAAAACGGCCAGCCGGTTGAATACGGTCAGCCGTTATTTGGAATCAGAAAATAGTTTATTACCACAGAGACGCAGAGGCACAGAGATTTTTAAGAATAAGAGCGTAATATCGTTCCTGTCTTGCTTTCCTCTGTGTCTCTGTGACTCTGTGGCTTAGTTTTGATGAGCAACCGAGAGATCCGGAAAATTCTTATTGCCAACCGCGGCGAGATCGCGTGCCGGGTCATCTGGACGTGCAAGGAGATGGGCATCAAGACAGTGGCCGTCCATTCGGAGGCGGACCGCGAAGCTCTGCATGTAAGGTATGCGGACGAAGCGATCTGTATCGGCCCGGCGCCGTCGGCACAGAGTTATTTGAATATTCCGTCGATAATCAGCGCGGCCGAGATCACGAATGTTGACGCGGTCCATCCGGGCTATGGCTTTCTGGCCGAATCGGCTACCTTTGCAAAGATCTGCGAGGACTGCAACATAAAGTTTATCGGCCCGCGGCCGGAAGTGATCGCCATGATGGGTGACAAGGTCGAGGCACGGCGGACGATGGTTGCCGCCGGCGTGCCTGTGCTGCCCGGCAGCCCGGACGCGATCGAATCACCGGAAGAGGCAAAGAGGCTGGCACTTGAGATAGGATTCCCGATCATTGTGAAAGCATCAGCGGGCGGCGGCGGACGCGGGATGCGCATTGTGCGAAGCGCCGATGAGCTTGAAAGCCAGCTTGAACTGGCGCAGAGCGAAGCGCTTGCCGCATTCAAGAACGGTGCGGTATATATCGAACGATATATTGAACGGCCGCGGCATATCGAGATCCAGGTACTTGCGGATGAACACGGGAACTGTATCCATCTGGGTGAACGCGAATGCTCTATCCAGCGGCGGCATCAGAAACTTTTGGAGGAAGCTCCGTCACCCGTTATCACGCCTGAACAGCGGGAGAAAATGGGTGCGATCGCGGTTAACGCGTGCAGGGAGATAGGTTATTCAAACGCTGGAACGTTCGAATTTCTTCTGGACGAGGACGGCAGCTTCTATTTCATGGAGATGAACACGCGAGTGCAGGTCGAGCATCCCGTGACCGAAATGGTGACGCTTGCCGACATTGTCCGGAACCAGATACGGATCGCGACGGGTGAAGATCTTCAGTATAGCCAGGACGATCTACAGATACGCGGCCATTCGATCGAATGCAGGATCAATGCCGAGGACCCGGTCAAATTTACGCCCAGCCCCGGAAAGATTACGGCATTTAATATTCCGGGCGGACCCGGAGTGCGTGTCGATACGGCGGTTTATCCGGGATACGTCGTGCCGCCGTATTACGATTCGATGATCGCGAAACTGATCGTCCACGCTCGGACCCGCGAACTCGCGATCAACCGAATGCAGCGCGCTCTGGACGTCATGGTCGTTGAAGGAATAAAAACTACTATCCCGCTTCATAAGAAAATAATGGCGGACAAGCGGTTTCAGGCGGGTGATTTTTCGACGAAGTTCATGGAAGAGTTTGAGTTGTAGCCCCGCGCTCGTCAGTACGACCAGCTACCGTAGGTGGCACTGACCGAACTCAAGCCTCCGACTGCCGGTGGTACAGACTGCAGCATACGGGCGTTGATAACTGAGTCGGAATATTGTAGTATTCAGTGTGATTTAGCATCCTTTTGCTTAGATCAGGATTTACACATTTTTCGCGGTTACCGCCAGCAGTATGGGCGGAGTTACTGTGAGCAAAGGAGAGACCATTTTAGAGTCAGATAATTATGGCAACAGTTAAGGAAGTAAAAGAGAAGATAGTCGGAGATTACAAGACGCACGCGTCGGACACAGGTTCTTCGCAGGTGCAGGTAGCTTTGTTGACGCAGAGGATCAATGAATTGACCGAGCATTTCAAGACCCACAAGAAGGACAACCATTCACGCCGCGGCCTGCTCAAAATGGTTTCCCGGCGGCGCAAACTTCTGGATTATTTGAAGCTGCGCAATATCGATCAGTATCACGAGATCATCAAGAAATTGGGATTGAGAAGATATAGTTGATCCTAAGTCCAGTGTCCAGCGTCTGGAGCAATTCGACATTGGACTTCGGGCCTTCGGTCAAACTACGACTACTTCGAGTCTTTGGAAAAAGAGGTTCTCACGAAGAAACTGTAACGGCTGCTGAACGTGACAGCGATGGGCCTGAATGCAAAAGAGAACTCTGGAAAATTAGAACGAAACCGGAAACGGCCGAAGCTTCACGAACAGCTTTTGGCCGTTTTTGCCTTTCGAGGTTGAAATAAATGGCACAAAAAAAATATTTGAAAGAATCGATCAAGCTGGGAATAAAAGAGCTGATCGTTGAAACGGGCAAGGTTGCCAAACAGGCCGACGGTTCGGTCATCGTTAGATACGGCGACACAATGGTGCTTGTCACCGCCGTAAGCGCGAGGAACGCAAAAGAAGGTTTGGACTTCTTTCCGCTCACGGTCGAATACCGCGAGTCAACATATTCCGCGGGACGAATTCCCGGCAATTACTTCCGGCGCGAGGGGCGCCCGAGTGAGAAAGAGGTGCTTACGTGCCGTCTCATTGATCGTCCGGTTCGGCCGTTGTTTCCGGACGGCTATCGGTTCGAGACGCAGATCGTCGGCTCCGTCATTTCAGCGGATACCGAAAATGACCCCGACGTCATCACGATAACGGGTGCATCGCTTGCGCTTTACCTGTCTGACATTCCATTTACAACGCCGATCGCCGGTGTGCGCATTGGTTTGGTCGATGGTAAATACCTGCTGAACCCGACATATGACGAACGTCGTGAGTCGGAACTGAACTTGATAGTTGCGGGCACCGAAGAAGCGATCGTGATGGTCGAGGCCGAGGCGAACGAGGTTTCGGAAAAGATCATGCTCGAGGCGATGATGCTTGCTCACAAAGAGATCAAGCGGCTTTGCCTGTGGCAGAAGGAGTTGGCAAAAGCGCTCGAGATCGAAAAGCGCGAGTTCGTTTCGCCTGCTGTGGACGAGGGAACGATCGCCGAGGTCGAGAAGAATTTTGGTGACCGGCTTCGCGAAGCTCTGGACACGACGGGCAAGGACAAACTGACCAGCTATGCTGCCATCGACGCACTGAAGAAGGAGGTCGTTGGATCGTATCCCGAAGATCAGCCTGAGGCGCGTTCACTGGCGGGCAAGGCGTTCTCATTTCTGAAAGAAAAGATCTTCCGCGAGGATATGCTTGGAAATCGACGACGGCCGGACGGCCGCAAGTTCTCAGAAGTACGCCCGATCTCGTGTGAGGTCGGTTGGCTTCCACGTGTACATGGCTCGGCCTTGTTCACACGCGGTGAAACACAGGCGATCGTCACGACCACGCTCGGCACCAAGATGGACGAGCAGTATATGGACGACATTGAAAAGGGCGAAGTGAAGCGGCGATTTATGCTGCATTACAATTTCCCGCCGTATTCTGTCGGTGAAGCGGGCCGTTTTGGCGGTACCTCACGGCGGGAAACTGGACACGGAAATCTTGCCCGTCGCGCGATCGCGGCAGTCCTGCCGAGCGAATCGGAATTTCCATACACTTTGCGTATTGTTTCCGACATAACCGAATCAAACGGTTCATCATCGATGGCGTCGGTTTGCGGCGGTATTCTGAGCCTGATGGATGCAGGCGTGCCCATCAAGAGCCCGGTTGCGGGTGTCGCGATGGGGTTGGTGATGGAAGGGAATCGTTACGCGATCCTGACCGATATCGCCGGTGCAGAAGATCATTACGGCGACATGGACTTTAAGGTCACAGGGACCAGTGAAGGAGTCACTGCCTTGCAAATGGACATCAAGGTTGCCGGCATCAACGCGATGATCCTGCAGGAAGCTCTTGAACAGGCACGAAAAGGCCGTATGCACATTCTTGAGAAAATGCAGCAGGCGATCGAGGCACCGCGGGAAGACATTTCACCGTTCGCTCCGCGTATAATCACGATGAAAATCCATCCGGACAAGATCCGTGATGTTATCGGAAAGGGTGGTTCTGTCATTCGCTCGATCACTGAAGAAACGGGTGCGAAGATCGATATTGATGACGACGGCACCATCTTGATCGCGACTGCTGACGGCGACGCTGCTCAGGCGGCTATCGCTCGCATCAAATCGCTGACCGCTGAAGCTGAGATCGGCGAAACCTATCTCGGCACTGTTTCACGCATCGTCGATTTCGGCGCGTTTGTCGAGATCTTGCCCGGCCTCGACGGGTTGCTGCACATCTCCGAAATCTCCGACCACCGCGTCAAAGACGTCCGAGATGAACTAAAGGAAGGCCAGCAGATCCTCGTCAAATGCATCGGCAAAGAAGGCAATAAGGTCAAGCTCTCCCGCAAGGCTATACTTGCAGAAGAAAAACCCAAAGCCAGCGGCGGCGGGGAAGAATAAACTGGTGATCGGAAAATAGCGACCGCGTGAAAAGGGCAGCGTACGCTGCCCTTTTCAATGGCTAATCAATGCGCATTTGTTCAAGGTCGCCTTCCCATTTAACCCAGATTACGCAATAGAACTTGAAAATTGTGAAAATGGGAAGTTTAACGCGTGTTTAACTTCTTTACATCCAGCATGTTGCAAGGATTTTTTCTCGAGAAAATCCTAATGCTACGCGTTAGAACTTTTTGGATGATGT
>CAUJFK010000151.1 GCA_963169175.1 Acidobacteriota bacterium
GATGAAGAATACCGCGAGCGGCGCGATTATATTGCGAGTTTGGCAAAGCGCTTTCGTGAAACCGGCGTCATTACTGACGTTGATTACAACCCGCGTGAACAGCGTGTCTGGCGTTACGTTACCGAAGAATTGGCGGAGCTGCACGAGAAACACGCCTCGCCGTTTTATCTGAAGGCGAAACGCGATCTTGGAATAACGACCGCGAGGATACCGCAATTGACGGAGATGAACCGGAGGTTGAAAGAGCTTACCGGTTTCCGTCTTGCGCCGATCGAAGGGTTGGTCGAAACGCGCGCCTTTCTTAGCTGGCTGTCGTACCGCGTGATGCTCTCTACACAGTACATTCGCCACCACTCGCGGCCTGATTACACACCGGAGCCGGATGTCGTCCACGAATCGATCGGCCACATCCCGATGTTCACAAATTCGAACTTTGCCGACTTTTCACAATTCATCGGCCACGGCGCCCGGATCGCCTCCGACAAGCAACTCGAAGAACTCGGCCGTCTCTATTGGTTCACCGTCGAGTTTGGCCTCGCTGAAGACGAAGGCGAGATCAAAGCCTACGGCGCAGGACTGCTGTCGTCTTTCGGCGAACTCGAACATGCCTTCGGTGATGAAGTCGAGCGTCGCGCCTTCGACCTTGAACAAGTCATCAACACGCCATACGATTACAGCGAAATGCAGCGCATTCTATACGTCATCCCGTCGTACAGCTATTTGAAGGAAGTGACTCGGAAATATATTGAGAGCTTTGGCAAAAATTAGCTAGAATTAAGTATGATTCAAACTCTCGAAGCTGAAATCGATGTAAACGGAAACGTCCGTTTGCTTGAGACCATTCGTCTGAAGCAGCCGCGTCGGGCGTTATTAACTGTACTTGAAGAAGAACCGAAACTGATCGGCGGCAAAACTTGGGCGAACAATCGGGAATTGTCCGAAGCTCTCGACGCCGCTTATGCCAACGATTCGGACGACGACGAAAAGGAGTTTTTGCGCCTGGCGAAGGCCAAGCAATCGCAAGTTCTGGACGAATGGAAATAAATCAAGGTGATGTATTTTGGTTCGATGCCGGTGAACCGAGAGGTTCGGCACCGGCTTTCTTGCGACCGGTCGTCGTTGTTCAGAACGATGTTTTTAACCGCGGCCCACTCGGCACGGCATTGGTCTGTGCACTGACTACGAATTTGCGTCGCGCAAAAGCACCCGGAAGCGTCTTGCTGAATGAGAATGAGGCTGATCTATCCAAACCGAGCGTCGTCGTTGTCTCGCAGGTGCTAACTATTAGTAAATCTGAGTTGCGCGAAAAGATCGGTACCGTATCGAAAGGTCGGATCGACGAGATTGTTGCGGAATCAAGCTGCTGATCGAGCCGCGCGAGATCGAATAAGCCAAATGAAATGCGTTCAATTCAATATCTAACAACACTGGTCTTCGTCGTAATTGTTTTTGCGTCCGTAACTGCGGCGCAGTCCATTGAATCTTTGTCGCCCGGAAAGCCGGTCGCTATATCGCTTTCGCCGGGCGAAGCGCGTTCGTTTGGGCTTGAGATGAAGGCTGGTGATTATGCGGAGATAAAATTTAAGGCGGACGAGAACCCTGAGGTTGCGTTTGGCTTTTTGGATGCATCTGGAAAGGCGCTTGTGACGGGCAATTCGGCTTCGAGCAACGCGGCGGTTTTTATCGCGCCGAAGGAAGGAAAATATACTTTTCTCGTTAAATATGAGAACTCGCCGGATGCGAGCGGGCCGCGGAAAATGACGCTCGAATATTCGAACAAGTTTGTGCTGCCAAAAGGCAGCAAACAAAAGGCTGTTAGCACGATAAACGGATTCAAGGTCAGGATAATGTTTGTCCCCGGGGAGGATCCTGAATGGGGCGACAATGTTGTCCTCTTTGAAAAACGCGACGCGCTCAAAGGAATTTTGAGAAATGACGGCAATGCGGGCTTTACAGGTTTTAGTTTCCCGGACGATCCGGCAAATGCCGAGACGCCGGAGCAGAAGAAGCAAGGCGCCCTGCTCCGCAAGACCGCGGACAAGACCGGCGACGGAATTCCTGATGCGATGATCGACTATTTCTCCGGCGGAGCGCATTGCTGTTTCAGCACCTATTTTGTGAACCTTGGAAACACGGTGGATGTTGTCGAGGTCGTGAATACCGACAACGCGACGCTCGCGGCGATCGGCGTGAATCCAAAAGGTGGGCTGCGTTTTGTGACGAATGAAAATGCTTTTGCATACTGGAATATTTCGTTTGCCGGTTCGCCGATGCCGGAAGTTATTCTCGAATTCCGGAACGGCAAACTCCGGCCGAATTTCGCTTTGATGAAAAAGCCCGCACCGACGATGGCAAAGCTGCGGACAATGGCTCGGGCCGCTTCGCGCAAGATATCGAACAACCCATACACCGAGGTCGGAATGGATTTTCAGGAGGCGTTTTGGAGCGAAATGCTCGACCTTATCTACACCGGCCATGAACCGCTCGCCTGGCAATATTTCGACATGGTCTGGCCCGCGAAAAAGCCCGGCAAAGAGAAGTTCAAAGCCGATTTCAAAGAAGCCCTCGCCGAAAGCTACTACGGCACCCGAAACATAAACACCAGAAACAGCATGCGAAACAGCATGCAGCTTTTTGAAAAAATCTATAACACGATGCGCGAGCAATAAGGTTTCAATGGATAAATTAGAATTCATTACACGCCAGTTTGCCAAGGCTCAGACAAAAAGATACGAGCATTATGTTGTGCACCGCATCCATACTTTGCTTAATGATTTGCGGGTGAAGTTCGTGACACAACAGTTTGTTAGCCGGCCGGATGGTCGAGCGATTACCGATATGTTTTTCCCGCAGTTGGGAATACACGTTGAAGTCGATGAAGGTTTTCACAAGAAACAGATCGATGCCGACAAACTTCGCGAAGCCGACATCATTAATGCCACCGGCCATCAGATCGTTCGGGTCGATGTGACAAAGAATATCGAGAGTATTAATACCGACATTGACGACATAGTAACTACGATCCGAGGTAAAATTGACGAGACGCCAGATTTTGAGCCGTGGGATTTGGAGGCTGAAATGAACCCTCAAACATATATCGAAAAGGGTTATTTAGACATAAGTGAAAATGTTGCATTCCGAACGATTGCTGACGGTGCGAGTTGTTTCGGCAAGGATTATAGCGGTGGTATGCAGAAAGCGTGGTTTCCTCATCCGGTCGAACCGAATAAATATCTGTGGTTTCTGAAGTTGTATGAAAACGAGCAATGGAACAATCAACTCTCGGCGGACGAAAAGACGATAACGGAATTTTCAAAAGACCCAGACTCGTTTCGAGAACACATTGACCGGAACATTCGTGAGACGGAACGAATTCACTCAAGGATTGTTTTTGCAAGAGTAAAGGGACCATTAGGCGATCTGATGTACCGTTTCAAAGGCGAATACAAGATGGACCTGGAAGCCACGAACTATGAAGTTGGATGCATCTTTCGATGCATCGCAACCAGAGTAAAAACGTATCCATTTGTAGGTAAGATCAAAGCCATTGACGAATCGCAAAGTGCCGTCGGAGATATGGAATGGTTTTATCGAGAGAATATTAGTGAACTCCCAGCCGAACAACGGCTAAAGCTGGCGTCGAGGATATTGCTTGACCTAACGCGAAATGGAAACGATGGAAACGCTGTATGACATCCAAAGTAAAGAAGCTTACAGAAACAGCGATTGTCACGCTTGACCAGGTTGAGCGGAGAATATATTTGATACGCGGGCAGAAAGTAATGCTGGACAGCGAGTTGGCGGAACTTTACGGAGTTACGACGGGTCGTATGAACGAACAGGTGCGTCGCAATATCGAGCGATTCCCTGACGATTTTATGCTTCAGCTCACGCGCGACGAATTTGACAACTTGATATCGCAATTTGCGACATCAAGTCCCAGGAATTATGGCGGCCGTAGAAAATTACCATTAGTTTTCACTGAGCAAGGCGTTGCAATGTTGTCGAGTGTGTTGAACAGCGAACGGGCGGTGCAGGTGAATATTGCGATCATGCGGGCATTTGTGAATATGCGAAAGTTGGCGGTGACGAATGAGGAAGTCGCAAAACGATTGGCGGTGATCGAGAGAAAGATCGACCATCATGACGACAATTTTAAGAAGGTGTTCGGGGCGATACGCGCGATGCTGAATTCGCCGTCGAAACCGCAAAAACAAATAGGATATATTCAGGAAAAGCGATCATGACAGAACAAAGAAATCCCTTAGGGTTGAAAAAGATACATCACGTTGAGTTTTACGTCGGCAATGCGAAGCAGGCGGAGTTTTTTTACCGCAAGGCTTTCGGGTTTTCGCGGGCCGGGTATATGGGGTTGGAGACGGGCAACCGCGAGGTTACGTCGTATCTGTTGAAGCAGAACAACGTAAACTTTATTTTGTCCACGCCGCTTTCGCCCGACCATCCGGGTTCGGAGCATATCAAGCAGCATGGCGATGGTGTGCATGACATCGCGTTTCAGGTCGAGGATGTTGACCACGCTTTTAACGAGGCGGTGAAGCGAGGTGCGCGGCCGGTGGAAGCGCCGCACGATCATGGCGATGAGAACGGCGTGGTACGTCATGCGTCGATCGCGACCTATGGCGATACGATACATTCGTTTTTGTCGTACAGCCGCGGCGGGCGCCAGCCCGCTAACGGAGGCGGTTCTGACAGGATGGCTGCGGCTCCGGCGGAGGAGAAATATATCTATTCGGGCGTTTTTCTTCCGGGGTTTGTTGAGCAGCAGGTCGAGGGCGAATCGACGGGCATTATGATGGTCGATCATATCGTCGGCAATGTCGAGCTCGGCAAGATGAACGAATGGTGCGATTTTTATCGCGATGTGATGGGATTTCATCGCTACATCACATTTGACGATCAAGACATTTCTACCGAGTATTCGGCCTTGATGTCGATCGTAATGAGCGATGGCGGGCACAATATAAAATTCCCGATCAACGAACCAGCCGAGAGCAAAAAGGGCGTTTCGCAGATACAGGAATACATCGATTATTACCGTTCGGCCGGTGCCCAGCACATCGCCCTGCTTTGCCGCGACGTCATTCACACCGTTGGAATGCTGCAGGCAAACGGCGTCGAATTCCTCCGTGTGCCGGACACTTATTACGACGAGATACCCGAACGCATAGGCGAGATCGACGAGAACATCGAAGATCTGAAGAAACTCGGCATCCTCGTTGACCGCGACGAAGAAGGCTATCTGCTGCAGATATTCACGAAACCGGTCGAAGATAGGCCCACAGTCTTCTACGAAATTCTCCAACGCAAAGGCTGCAAAGGCTTCGGCAAAGGCAATTTTAAAGCGTTGTTCATCTCGATAGAAGAAGAACAACGGCGAAGGGGAAATCTCTAGCACTTTATCAGATCGCGAGTTTGGTTAATCCAAAAACTCCCGAACGATATAATTAGGCCGCTGCTTTGCTTCGTCGTAGATGCGGCCGATATATTCCCCGATAGATCCCAAAAGTATCAGCTGAACACCGCCGACGAAAAGGACGATGACCACTATTGAGGTCCAGCCGCGTTCAAGGTGATAGTCGATGAACCACGCCCAGAACGCGACGACCAATAGAGCAAGCGCGGCAAAGAACGCCAGAAAGCCAGCGAACGAAGCCAATCGGAGTGGAAAACTCGAAAAGCCGACAATGCCGTTTATCGCAAGCCTCACCGATTGCCTGAATGTATATTTAGCGTCACCAGCAAATCGGGCGGGCCGTTCAAATTCGACAGCTACCTGGCGAAATCCGACCCAACTTCGAAGCCCGCGAAGAAAGCGGTTCTTTTCCGGCAGCGCTTTTAGATGCGTGACCACCTTGCGGTCCAGCAGGCAAAAATCGCCCGTGTCGAGCGGAATATCGATGCTCGAAATATATTGCAAAACGCGGTAGAACGTCTTGGCGAATAACCGCTTGGCGAACGTGTCGTCATCACGCCGTTTCCGCACTGCATAAACTATTTCTCCGCCGGCACGCCACTTCTCCAGCATTTCGCCGATGACGTGCGGCGGGTCCTGCAGGTCGGCGTCCATCAGGATCGTTGCCGCACCGCGGCTGTGGTCGATGCCGGCCGTTATCGCCGCCTGGTGGCCGAAGTTGCGTGAAAAATTTACCAGCTTTACACGCGCATCCGTTGTGCGCAGTTCGCGGACCAGTTCTTCACTCCTATCGCGACTGCCGTCGTTCACAAAAATGATCTCCGCCGATCGCACGTTGCTTTGGCCTATGACTTCGGTCACCCGGCGATAAAGTTCGGGGATACTCTCTTCTTCGTTATAGATCGGGAACACAAGCGAAAGCTCGATGTCGTCAACGGACGCATCGGAATGCACGTCAGCCATTCGGACAAGCTCGGCGGCTAGTCGTTTGGCCATCTGTGGGCTGTCACGGCAGAAATTCTCGAGTTCGGTCATCAGTTGCGAAGCGTGTTCAAACGTTCAAATGAACGAATCGATTATGTAGAAACCTGGCGGAAATCTCAACCAGATTATCCCGGCGAGTCTAACCCGTTGGAGACAGGCAACCCCTCTTCGACTAAATTCTCCAACACAAAGCTTGCAAAGGCTTCGACAAAGGCAATTTCAAAGCGCTATTCGTCTCGATCAGAAAGAGAACGGCGGCGGCGCGGAAATCTGTAAGTCTTGATCACCGCAGTTGGCCTAGCTGGCCAAGAATACCCATCGCGCCCAAAACGAATGAGGCTATCATCAGGCCCATTGCAATGTTGAGTTAGCTTTCGGCGCTGCTTACGTTTCCGACGTCCGCAGCATTCCTTGCCCGATTCGCGACGATCGAGGCCGCTATACCGCCAACACAACAGAATAAAATGCTGATGAGGCTAAGGATGAAGATCGTGTTTGCTTTTCTGGCGACCGCAAGTTGGCGGGCCGCATCTTCAGGCGTCTGATCGATTCCTAACATGGACATAAGATCACACTTGCTTAGTCATAGGTAAACTGATGGATTGTAACAGACACTTCGCGAATGTGTACAAAGATAGATCTTGTTTTCCCTTGATCATGCCGTTATAGGCGACGTCATCACGCTTTTGATCGTATCAACCGATATACGGGATAGGTCAATGCCAAAACGACAAGAGCGCAGATGCTCGGGAACGGGTTGCTGAATGCGAATCCGAGAAACAGTAGTACTGACAATAGTAAAACGATCGCCGGTGCGACCGGGTAAAGCCAGGCTCGGTATGGCCGCGGAGCGTTGGGTTCGTGGCGGCGGAGGGCGAAGAAAGATAATGTTGAAAGTATGGCTATCGTAACGGCGAAGAACTGCGAGATCGCCAGTAATAGTTCGAACGATCCGACGATGGACAACCCGGCGGATACGATCGTGACGATCAGCAATGCAAAATACGGCGTTCCGCCGTCATTGACGGCCGCAAATTTTTTCGGAAGCAGCCCGTCGCGTGCCAGAGCGAGGCTGATTCGCGGATTGGCCATTAGATAGGCGTTTAGAATTCCGAGGATCGAGAGAACGGCGAGAATTGTTAGGATCTGGCCGCTGCTTGGGCCAAGTAGGACGCTCAATGCATCGGCACCGGCGAATTTCGAACCGGCAAGCTGCGACATCGGAAGTACATAGAGCAGTGCCGCATTTACCAACAGATAAATGATCGCGATCAAGATTATCCCGCCGAACAGCGAACGCGGTATCGTTCGGCCCGGATCGCGATTTTCCTCGGTAAAATAAACCGGCCCTTGCCAACCCTCGTATGTTCCGAGAATGAGTTGAAAACCAAGGACAAAAGCTACTAAACCGACACCGGCCGCAACATTTGTATCCGAGACGACCGACGGCGTTGGCGATCCGCCGCCAAGCAGAAAACACGCGGCGACAAAAGCCAAAAGTGCGAGAGCTTTCAAAAAACTCGTTACCTTTTGAAACTCGCTCCCCGACCGCAGGCCGATCCAGTTAAGGATGCTCAGGATAACAAGGACCGCGACGCTGAACATCACCCGTCCGCCAGCGAAATTTGGCGTCAGGACCGACGCGGAATATTCGCCAAATACGACCGACAAAAACGCGAGTGCCGCCGCGGTTTGGAACCAGTCGCAGCACCCAACGACAAATCCCCAATAATTGCCAAGCGCGCGGTGAGTGTAAACGTACGGGCCGCCAGATTTGGGCGTCGTCGTGGCAAGCTCGGCCAGAACGTTGGCTCCAAGAATTGCGTAGATCGCACCCAAACCCCACGCGCCCATTATCATCCACGGCGAGCCGATATACTGTGCGATAAGCCCCGGCGAACGGAGTATCCCAACCCCGATCGTCGCGCCGATACAGATCGCCAGCCCAAATCCGATACCAAGTATCTTTAATAGCCGTCCACCTTCATCAACCCGTTCATCGGCCGCAAGTGTCGCATCCATAGGTTCTCCTCGACAATATTTATTCTCAAAAAAGCGCCCTTGTTTAAGCTAAACGAGAATTCGCCCAAAGAACGGGCAAACACAACGCAACTTTAGATCTTCGTTCCGAAACATTTTTCGGAACCAAATCTCGATCATTGTCGTTCTGTTTCAAGTCCCGGTTTTACAACTGCAAAATTTGGAAAGCTGCGCTCGTAGGGCGGTATAAAAATATGCTCTGTATAGAAACGGTCGGACTGACCCACAAGTATTCCCCAGGCGAGTCGGGAGCAACAAAATCAAAGTTAACTGTGTTATTCTGTGCCTGACTTAATTTTCTACATCAAATCCCAAGACAGGTTTTGTAACGAATTCGATTAGGTGGCCGATGTTACCCTGATAGAAATCGAAAGGTCAAAGACATTTCCAGGAGATCGGATGGATAAGAAAACTCTATCGTCGCCAATATCTATATGGCTGTTTTTGGCCACCTTTTGTCTGATATTTTACGGCATGGGGGCATCGTTTGTGGAGAGTTTTGTCAACTACCCTACGTGGCCTTTGATCGGGGCAAATGAGTTTCGTGATTATCACCGGACGCTCGGCCCGCTCATTATTGGCTACATGGTCATCCCGATCTTATTGGGTACATTTCTCACTTTCCTGCTTATATGGGTTCGACCGAAGCCGATTCCCGTCTGGCTTGTTTTATTGGCCCTCGCTCTACAGCTGATAATCTGGATATCAACGGCTGCGATACAACTGCCGATCCAGTTTCAGTTGAGCGCCGACGGCCTTTCGATCCCGGCGATCGAGCGGCTGATCTTTACCAACCTATGGTTTCGCAAAATCCCGCAGGTGATCATGTCTGCGCTCTTTATTTGGATGATGTATCTGGTTCTACGCGAGAGCACTCATCCCCAGCATAGCGATCAACAATAATGTCGGCCTTTATCAAGATGAAGTATCAAACAGGTTTTGGAAACGAGTTTGCGACCGAAGCTCTCGAGGGTGCTTTGCCTGTCGGACGGAATTCGCCGCAGCGGGTGCCGATTGGGCTTTATGCCGAGCAGTTTTCGGGGACGGCGTTTACTGTACCGAGAGCGTGGAATAAGCGGACGTGGACTTATCGCATCAGGCCGAGCGTTTTGCATAAGCCTTTTGACCTGTATTGCCGCGTCGTTTCGAGCGGTCGAGTTGGCGACGAGCGGGCGGCGGATGCACTTACTGGAGCGCAAGCATCCCTGCTTGCAACGCAGGAAATGCGCCCAACGCTTTTCAGATCGTCCCCATTTGACGAGATCATAACAACGCCGAACCAGCTTCGATGGGACCCGCTGCCGATACCAAGCGAACCGACGGATTTTATCGATGGCATAACGACCATTGCCGGCAACGGCGACAGCTTTGCACAGGCCGGGATCGCGGTGCATATCTATGCGTGCAATGCGGATATGGCCGATCGATATTTCTACAATGCCGACGGCGAGATGCTGATCGTGCCGGAGATGGGCGGACTCACTATTTTCACCGAACTCGGCGTGATCGAAGTTTTGCCCGGCGAAATATGCTGTTTGCCGCGCGGACTGAAGTTTCGAGTCCAATTGCAGAAGCCCGCGCGTGAGCAAGGGCTTAATACGGACGCCGCAAACCGGCCGCCCGCTAACGCTGGCGGTTCTGACGCCGCTGCCCGCGGATACATTTGCGAAAACTACGGCCAGCAGTTTCGCCTTCCCGATCTTGGCCCGATCGGCGCAAACGGCCTCGCTAATCCGCGTGATTTTGAAACGCCGGTCGCGTGGTTCGAGGACAAGGACGGCGAGTGTGAGATAGTCGCAAAATTTGGCGGGAATCTTTGGTCGTGTACAAGCGGCCACTCGCCGCTGGATGTTGTCGCCTGGCACGGCAACTATGCGCCGTACAAATACGACCTGCGGCGTTTTAACACGATCGGCTCGATCTCATTCGATCATCCCGACCCGTCGATCTTCACTGTTCTTACATCGCCTTCCGGCGAGCCAGGTGTCGCAAACTGCGATTTCGCAATTGTCCCCGATCGCTGGCTCGTTGGTGAAGACACATTCCGCCCGCCGTGGTATCACCGCAACACAATGAGCGAATACATGGGCCTAATATATGGCGCATATGATGCCAAGGAAGAAGGCTTTGTCCCCGGCGGCGGCTCGCTCCACAACCAAATGTCCGCCCACGGCCCCGACCTCGACGCATTCGAAAAAGCCTCGAACGCCGACCTCAAACCGCAGAAACTAAGCGGCACAATGGCCTTCATGTTCGAATCGCGCTACATAATCCGCCCAACAAAATTCGCAATGGAAACCGCACAACTCCAACACGATTACAGCGAAGTCTGGCAGGGATTGAAGAAGAATTTTGTTGAGAAGGGTTAGCATATTCGCTAACATTCTATGAAGTTCGAGGTCGAAAAATATTCGGCGAGTGAAGTAAAAAATGACCGATCTAGAATACAAGCCGGTAAAGCATGATCATAAAGCGATGCTCGAGGAAGCCTACAGAAGGCCCGGATTCAAGGAAGCCTACGAATCTAGTGAACTTGAATATCAAGTCACGAGAGAGATGCTGCGGGCGCGCTCGAGAGCAAACCTTACGCAGGACGCCGTCGCCGAACGAATGGGAACGACGAAAAGCGCGGTCTCACGCTTAGAATCGGCCGGAAAACACACCCCGTCGCTCGCAACCCTTAAGCGGTATGCAGCAGCTGTCGGATGTGATCTGAGCGTAAAACTGGTGCCGCAGAAATAGATGATGCTACATTGTCGTTCGACACCCATTGCATCTGATACTTTATGAAAAAATCTTCGCAATGCGACCGTGATTACGACACTTCGATGATGTTCTGTCTTGATGGTGGCGCGGAGCTGCTTTGTTTTGTGTCTGACTCAAATCAACAACTATGAGACCACACATTGTAAAAAGAGAGTTGTTTGCCTGTCTTTTACTTCTAAGTTTTGCGTTTTCGCCGAGCGCAAACGCCCAGGAATTGCCCCGAACAAAACCGGAAGCCGTCGGGATGTCTTCCGAGCGGCTGGCTCGGTTGACGCAGACGTTGGATGGTTATGTTGCTGATGATCGTCTGGCTGGCGGCGTGGCAATGGTGTTGCGGCGCGGCAAGGTCGCGTATGTTCACACGTTCGGCCAGCGGGACTCCGAGGCAAAAGCACCTATGAAGGAAGATACGATCTTTCGCATCGCGTCACAAAGCAAAGCGTTAACCAGCGTCGGCGTGATGATCCTGCAGGAAGAAGGGAAGCTGTTGATCTCCGATCCGGTCAGCAAGTACCTGCCGGAATTTGCAAATACGACAGTCGCAGTGCCAAAGGACGGCGGCGGATATGACATTGTAAAGGCGAAACGCCCGATAACGATCCGCGACTTGTTGACGCATACCGCCGGAGTCAGTTATGGCACCGGGCCGGCGAGGGATAAATGGGAGGCGGCAAAGATCACCGGCTGGTACTTTGCGGACCGCGACGAACCGGTCGGTGCAACAGTCTCTCGGCTTGCCGCATTGCCGATGGACGCTCATCCGGGTGAGAGATACATTTACGGCTACTCAACCGATATTCTCGGTGCGATGATCGAAAAGGTCAGCGGCCTGCCGCTCGATCAGTTCATCGCAAACCGCATCACCGGACCGCTCAATATGCGGGACACGAGTTTTTATTTGCCGCCGGCAAAAACTGACAGGCTCGCAGTCGTTTACTCGCCCAAGACCGGCGGCGGCCTCGAACCGGCGCCGAACCCGGGTACCGGCATTGGCCAGGGAGCGTATGTGGCGGGGCCTCGCAAGAGTTTTTCAGGCGGTGCCGGGCTGCTTTCAACCGCCAATGATTACGCCCGATTTCTCCAGATGATGGCAAACGGCGGCACCCTTGATGGCAAACGGATTCTGAGCCGCAAATCTGTCGAGCTGATGACAACTGATCATCTGCGGGGGCTTGCCTTTCGCGAGGGCCAGGGTTTTGGCCTCGGCTTTTCGGTCGTCAAAGATGTCGGTGCATACGGAGCTCCTGCGTCCGGCGGTGATTACGGGTGGGGCGGGGCCTATCATTCCATTTATTGGGTCGATCCTAAGGAGCAGATGGTGGTCGTTTATTTTACACAGCTAATTCCTGCTCCGGGCATCGACGACCACGCAAAACTGCGTGCGCTTGTCTATCAGTCGATCGTGGATTAGCAAAGCAATCGAAATAGGATCATGAAACGCTGCCCTGAATGTGGAAGAAATTATAACGACGACTCGATGAGCTTTTGTCTCGACGATGGCAGCGAACTGCTCTTCGGCCCTGCGTCGCTGGATGAACCCGCGACCGCGATACTGTCAGAACCGGGTGCGGTAGTGACTGGGTTCGCGGGTGACGAGTGCCAGACCACGCCGCATATCAACACGACCGATCAAACTGCTATTTTGCAGGGCGGGGCAGAGGCGGAGCCAAGGGAATATTTGGGCGGGCTTTCCGAAAGAAAGAGCCTTTCCGCACATCGAGCGGCGAAGCCGCTGGCGGCGTTGGTTGTTGTCGTTCTGGTTGTTGGCGGATTCATTGGCTATCGATATTTCTCAGCGCCTGGTTCCAAACAGATAAATTCCATCGCCGTGATGCCGTTTGAGAATAGGAATTCGGATGCGGACACGGATTATTTGTCCGATGGTTTGGCGGAGTCGGTGATCTTTCGTCTGACGCAGATTCCTGATCTGCGGGTCAGCCCGACGAGTTCGGTGATGCGTTACAAGGGGAAGGAGAATGATGTTGCCAAGATCGCGTCCGAACTTGGCGTAGATGCGGTGATGACCGGACGCCTTACCAAGCGGGGCGACAATCTGAACATTACCGTCGAGCTCGTCGATGTCCGAACCAGCAAGTCGCTGTGGGGCGAGCAGTATGAACGGAAACTTTCGGAATTACTGACCACCCAACGCGAGATCGTCACCGAGATCGTCGGCAAATTGCAACTGAAACTCTCGGGTGCGGGCGAGCAAAAATTGGCGAAGAATTACACAGACAACTCGCAGGCATATCAACTTTATTTGCAAGGCCGACATCACTGGTCAAAACGAACCGGTGACGAGTACCAGAAAGCCATCTCAGCCTACAAACAGGCGATCGCCCTCGATCCAAATTTCGCCGTCGCCTACGTCGGTCTTGCCGACGTGTACAACTCGATGGGGAAGGATCCTGTTGTCGCTCCACGCGAGTGCATTCCCCTTGCAAAAGACGCTGCGATAAAGGCTCTCGAGATCGACGCGACGCTCGCTGAGGCTCACGGCGCTCTCGCCGATTCTGTTGCCATATATGATTGGGACTGGCCCCTGGCGGAACGCGAGTTCAGCCGTGCTCGCGAGCTCAACCCAAATGTCGGGTACATTCATCTGGCCAGCGCATCGAGCTATTTTGCCCCGATTAAAAGCACTAATGAAATGCTTGCGAGGTTGAATAAGGCATTAGAACTGGAACCGCTTTCGCTGATAAACAACTCGATCATGGTTACTGGCCATCTGTATGCCCGTCAAAACGACAAAGCTCTGCAGCAGGCGAGAAAGGCCTATGATCTCGATCCTAATTTCCGCATCGCGTACCACTGGCTTGGGCTGGCGTACACCGCAAACGGAATGTATGACGACGCGGTGAAGATCGGTGAACAGGGACTGCAAAAATGGCCGGACAATCCTGAAATGCTTTTCATTGTTGGCCAAGCGTACGCCAGGTCAGGTCGCCAAACCCAGGCAGAGCAGTATATCGACAAGATCAGAGACGTAGCTAAGTCGAAATATGTGAGAACCTATTGGCTCGCCTGCATCTATGCGGCGCTCGGCGATAAAGAAAAAGCCTTCGCGGAACTCGAACGATCCTTTCAAGATCGAGATTGCTTTCTGCCGCGGGCGAACATAGACCCGGCAATGGACCCGATTCGCGACGACCCGCGATTCAAGGACCTGCTGAAACGGATGGGTTTGCCGGAATAGTATTTTATGAAGCGATACACAAAGGCGGTTGGCTGGCTACGGGCGGATGCGTCAGGAAATAGACATCGAAAGCCTAAACGCAAAACAAGCAATACAAGAACGGATATGTTAGAGCTTTTGAATCATGCCATCGCATACTGGGGGCAAAGACCAGGATAAGACGATCGAATATCTGAACAAAGCGTATGACGAGCGTGAACGGGATTTGACCGAACTAAATATAAATAAAACTTGGGACTTCGTGCGAGACGACCCGCGATTTAAGGAATTGGTCAAACGAGTCGGGATCCCGGAATAGAAATATGAATTGCCGCCGGTAAAGGGAGCCACGAACAACCTTAAGGTACTTTCGTATCAAATTGTATGTCTAACAAAGTCAAGATCGACAGTTCATCGCTCGAGGACTCAATCTCGACCGCGGTGGGCGTTCAAGCTGCCGAACAGATCAAACAGACAGCGGACGAGACGCGGATCGGAATCGCTTTAGCAGGTGGGATCGCGATGCACGTGTACGGTTTTACGCGGGCGACGACCGATGTTGATATGCTCGCCGAATCGGTGCTGCCGCTGACAAGCATTAAAGAATTATCGTTTGGAGGCGAGACCTACACAGTTACGGTTGACGGCCGAAACATTTCTGTCGATGTCATCGTTAGAGACGACGAACTTGCGGCGATCTATCAGAAAGCACTGGAACAGGCGATGGAGACCGAACGCGGACTAAAGATAATTTCCCCCGAATGGCTGGTTGTGATGAAATTTTTGTCTGCCCTAGCTAAGGACAAGATCGACCTGTTGTGGTTACTCCAGCAGGACAAACTGGTGGACAGATCGAAGATAGAGCGGAACCTCATCGAAGCCGTTGGCTCACAAACTGCTTACTTCATTTTTAACGATCTAAAGAGCGAGTTTTCTTACGCCGATTTTTTACTTGTTCGAGAGAAGGACAAGTATGGTGAGTGATCGATCAATAGAAGGAACGAAGTGGAAAACAGTGTCCAAGGGTTACATTTCACAGCCACCGCCGAAAAGGGTGTGGTCTCGGCGATTTTGATGCGGCCTGAGAATGCGACTTATTTGGTTGTCGTTGGGCATGGGGCGAGTACGAATATGCGTCATGCAACTATGCAAGCGATTGCGGAGGCGCTGGCTGAACAGAAGATCGCGACGTTTCGGTATAATTTTCCTTATTCTGAGAATGGGCGAGGGCGGGATTCGGCGGATGTTTGTGTTGAGACGGTCAGGAGCGCTTGTAGGGCGGCGAGGGAAGCGGCGCCCGATCTTGTGCTGCTCGCGGGCGGGCATTCGTTTGGCGGGCGGATGACATCGACTGCTCAGTCACAAGAACCGCTTGATGATGTGAAAGGCCTGGTGTTCTTTTCGTTCCCGCTGCATCTTGCCGGCCGGCCCGATACAAAGCGTGCGGAGCATTTAGAACAGATCGATATTCCGATGCTTTTCTTGAGCGGAACACGCGACGAACTTGCGATGCTCGACCTGCTCGAACCGGCGGTTGCGAAACTCGGAAAGCATGCCGCGCTGCATAAGATCGATGCCGCGAATCACAGTTACAAAGTACTGAAAAAAATGCGAACCTCGCAGGAAAATGTGTTTGCCGAGATGGCACGCGTGCTAAACGACTGGATAACTGAGAATAGAACTTAGGAGACATTTGATGAAATTGAGATTAGCCGCGATCTGTGTCACGGTGGCTTTTTTTGCGTTTGCCGGATCGACTATGGGCCAAACGGCGGTGAGGTCGCCGGAACAAACGGCCCAATCACTAATCGATGCGTACAATTCCCGTAATATGGAAGGCATTTTAAAGGCGTATGCATCCGATTCCGTCGCGTATGCATTGCCCAGCGGCGAAGTTATTCTCAAGGGACACGACGCCATTCGAAAGAAATTTGCACGCGTACTCGATCCAAAAGTGAAACTAAAGGTCGAGATCGTAAACCGCATCGTTGACGGAAAGTTTGTCATCGACAAAGAAAAGATCAGCGGCACGTCCGACGGCAAGCAAGTCGAGTTTTTTGGAACCGTAATATATGAGATCACCGATGGGTTGATCCGAAAAGAATGGTATTTGAGGCAGTGACGGATCCAACGCGGTATTGTTCCGATATAAGAAGATCGGCAAACTAAAGTTTGCCGGACATTGTTTGCAGAAGCCTGCGCGTCGGCAAGGGCTTAACATTCGACGCCCGCTCTAAACCCTTGCACAAGGGCATCAGCGCTGATTTTCTCCCGTTTGTTTTTGATAGATGCCGCCAGGCACGCGTTGCGGGCGAAGGGCGAGTTGGCCTGGCCATTGCTCGCCGAATAGTGGATCTGCACGGCGGATCGATCGCCGCCGAGAGTGAAGGTGAGGGCCGTGGTGCAGCATTCCTCATCGTTCTGCCGCTGATGGAGGAGGGCGCCGCAAGCGCCTGACGAACTGTTTTCTGTTTACCGAGCGTAATAAATGTATGTGTCGAAACATCAAGACCCTATTCAATTTCGATCCGCCTGCCACGTCGGATGAGGTCCGGGCGGCCTCGCTGCAATTCGTAAGAAAACTCTCTGGATTCAACAAACCGTCAAAAACTAACGAAGAGGCTTTCGATCTAGCCATCGAGCGGGTTTCGGCCGCGGCGCAGGAAATGCTTAATTCGCTCGCCACCAACGCCCCGCCGCGTGATCGGGATATCGAGGCCGCCCGGGCAAAAGAAAGGAGCCGGCTGCGATTTGGGTCGGCGGGAGGATAAGCATATGGCCAACGAGAGAGTTCCGAAAAAAGCCGAAATTTCATAAAATTTCATAAATTCTAACGACACCGGATCTGCTTTTGAGGCATTATTCACCCTATGCCTTCCGACAACCTGACATTGAAACGGCGGATATTCGCGGTCGATCTGCTTCGCGGCGTTGTGATGATGATAATGCTGCTCGACCACACGCGTGACTACATCTATCACAACGGGTTTTTGACCGATCCGGCCGACCTCACCACGACGACGGTCCCATTGTTCTTTACAAGATGGATAACCCATTTTTGCGCTCCAGTTTTTGTCTTTCTTTCTGGTGTGAGCATCTATCTCCAAAAAATGTATGGAAAGTCGAACCGTGAACTGTCGTGGTTTTTGGTCACGCGGGGCATCTGGCTGGTCGTGCTCGAGTTTACGGTCATTCGATTTCTGATCGCGTTCAATTTTGATTACGGAACCATTATCGGAATGGCCCAGGTGATCTGGGCCATCGGTGTTTCGATGATCGTGATGGCGGCGTTGATCTATCTGCCTTTATGGGCCGTCGGAACGTTTGGCGTCGCGATGATCTTTTTGCATAACCTACTCGACAGGTTCGACCTTCTGCCGCAGGTCGCGTTTGGCGGTTCGGCCGATCTGTCGCAGGCGATCTGGCTGGTCCTTCACCAGCAAAGCATGATACCGATCGACGGCTCGGCCGTATTCATCGCTTATCCGCTGATACCGTGGATCGGTGTGATGGCCGCCGGCTATGCCCTCGGTGCCGTTCACGGTTGGGACGGCCCGCGGCGGCGGCGATTTCTCCTTGCGTTGGGATTGGCCGCAATCGCGCTTTTCTTCGCGGTACGCGCCACGAATATTTACGGCGATCCGAATGAATGGGCCACCAAGGCGCAGTTTTTAGCGATAGGTGAAAAATTGATCGAAACTGGCGAACCAGGTCCCGACGCTGTCCTGCCGAAGCCGAATCTGAACGCGCCGGCATTTACAATACTTTCGTTCCTGGATACGACAAAATATCCCGTGTCTCTGCTTTTCCTATTGATGACGCTAGGCCCGGCTTTTATTGTTCTGGCGCTGTCCGACGGCATAAGCGGCGAGCCGTTTTGGCAAACGGTGCTTATCGTATTCGGGCGCGTTCCATTCTTTTTCTATATTCTTCAATGGGTGTGGGCCGATCTTGGCGGCGTCGTCCTGGGCTGGCTCGCGGGTTATGATGTCAGCTATTTGTTCAATGCACTCTCGCCGCAAATGCAGGTCCCGCCCGATAACGGTTTTTCGCTAACCGTTGTCTATCTTATGTGGATCGCGGGCCTAGCGGTCATTTATCCGGTCTGCCTCTGGTACGGCAACTTCAAACGAAAGAACAAACATTGGCTGTTGAGTTATTTATAAGAGCGCTTTGAACGCTACATTTTCACCTTCGAGTTTTTAGTTTTTAGTTTGTACGGACGACATTCATCCGTACAAACGGAAAACTTAAAGGTAATAACTGAAAACGCAGGCTCAAAAATATAGTTTTCAAAGCTCACTACAAATAGGTACTTAAAGAAATGCTGTGCACACGCGGCATGTTCTGGCCGTCAAGGACCTTAAGGCCGAGACCGATTATTACCTCGACAAACTCGGTTTCGACCGCGATTTTACCGCTCCTGGTTGGGAGTTCCTTCATTCGGCAGCTTCAAAGTAATGCTCGGCGAATGCATCGACGCGCTCTGGGCATCAGAGACCGGCGACCATTCCTGGTACGCCCACGCCCTTTTCGAAGACGCCGACAGCATCTATCAAGAGTTCCTCGATCGCGGGGCGACAATCCTTTCACCCATCCAAAACAAACCTTGGGGTATCCGCGACTTCACCGTCATCACACCCTGCGGCCACCGGATCGTATTCGGGCAGTTGATTACGTAAAGCCCGTTCAACCCGCTGTATGATAAACTGCGAGATAGAGCTATTGAGGCCGTGAACATAACGTTGACCACAATTTTCAGAAAAGTCCCGGAAGGCTACATCGGGTATGTCGAAGAACTTCCGGGCGCGAACACCCAAGGTGAAACCCTTGAAGAAACGCGTGAGAATCTGAAGGAAGCTATCGAATTGGTTCTCGAAGCAAATCGGCAGCTTGCCGAAGAAAGATTGAACGGCGCTGAAGTTATCCGAGAACAGTTGCTTCTAAACCCCGCATGAAACTCCGAGATTTGATCCGCCACCTGGAACAACACGGTTGTGAGAAACTTCGGGAAGGTGGCAATCACACCGTATTCGTTAACCGACCTAAGCAGAAATCAACCGCAGTTCCAAGGTATCGGGAAGTTAACGAATTTCTGGCGAGGAAGATCTGTCAGGATTTTGGAAGTGCCCAAGCCGTAGACGCGAAGCATGCCGACTGGACTAAGACCATTCATTGATAAAAATTCGAAAGCTTTGATTTTGGGGAGTTTTCCGGGTCCTTTGTCTCTAGAATTAAACCAATATTACGCGCATCTGCGGAACGCGTTCTGGCCGATAATTGCTCGGATCTACGACTTCGACGGCAATACCTCGTACCGTTCAAGAGTAAGTAAACTTAAGGAGAATAGAATTGCCGTCTGGGATGTTCTGGAGTCCTGTGAACGCTAAGGAGCGGAGGACAGGCGAATCAGGAACCCCATGGCAAACGATTTTAAGAAATTCTTCCGACGGTACCCAGAGATAGTGAAAGTCGTTTTGAGCGGTCGCAAAGCGGAAAAGCTGCTTAGTAGGTTGGTCGTCAGAAATCAAGAACTTCCCGATCTTGTTTGTGTCTACGCTCCTTAGACCAGCCCGGCGAAGACAAGACTAGTCTTTGAAGCAAAACTTCTGGCCTGGAAAGCGGAATTGAAGTAGTTACTCCATTTCACTCTCATCTATATCAAAATTCGCATAAACCTTTTGCACGTCGTCGTTGTCGTCGAGGGCGTCGTAGAGTTTTAGCATTGTTTTGGCGTCGCCGCCTTCTAGTTTGATGTAGTTTTGGGGGATCATTGAGATCTCGGCGGCCTGGGGTTCAATGCCGGCGGCTTTGACCGCTTCATTTACTGCCTCGAACGCGTCGGGTGTGGTAAATATCTCAAATACGTCGCCTTCATCCTGCATATCATCGGCACCGGCGCCGACTGCTATTTCGAAAAGCTCGTCCTCGCTTTTTGCAGCCTTATCGACAACGATGTAGCCCTTTTTGTCGAACATCCAGCCGACCGACCCGCTTTCGCCCATGTTGCCGCCGTTTTTTGAGAAGATGTGGCGGATCTCCGCGACGGTGCGGTTGCGGTTGTCGGTCATCGCCTCGACCATCACGGCAACGCCGTTCGGGCCGTAGCCTTCGTAAAGCACCTCATCGTAATTCGCACCTTCGCCCTCGCCCATGCCGCGCTTGATCGCACGGTCAATGGTGTCGTTGGGCATATTCTGCGCTTTTGCGTCGCTGACCGCCTTGCGAAGGCGCGCATTGGCGTCGATATCGCCGCTGCCGCCCGTTTTGGTCGCGACAGTGATCTCTTTGATCATCTTCGTAAAGATCTTGCCGCGCTTTGCATCGAGCGCTCCTTTCTTGTGCTTAATTGTGTGCCACTTGGAGTGTCCTGACATTTATTGATTCCTCAATTCTACCGGCAGAGATATAAGTGAAAACTAAAGCAGCATTAGACTTGGACTAAGACGCTCGGGCCCGCTGGGGCACACTCCCAACCGGTCGTGTTTACGCCTTCTTTTCTCAGCGTCTCGGCGTTACGAGAGACCGGCACCTTTCGGTCGCGCTTCTGAGAGATCCAAAATCCAAAATCGGAAATCCACAATCCGACGAGGCACGCTTCCTACCGGTCGTGTTTCCGCCTTGGCCGAAACTGAAAATATATCACGCCGATTTTACATCGGCCAAATACAGAGAGGGCCGACTTAACTGATGATCTTTCTCAGTTGTTCGCCCGTTACGCCGGTTACTTGAACCCGCTTGGTTTTTGAGGCTTGGCCCGAGACTATTTCAATATCTCCTTTCGCAACGCCAAGCATTTTCGCCAGAAATTTTATCAACTCCGCATTTGCAGTTCCATCAACCGGCGGTGACGAAACTCGCACTTTCACTGCATCGCCCATTTCACCCGCCAGTTCGGTTCGTGCGGCCCGCGGCACAACACGGACCTCGAAAGTGATGCGGCCGTCTTTCTCCGTAATGTTGAGCATGGCCAAGGAAGGTCGAAATTGGCTCCATTCCTCGTATTCCAATTATTCAGTGGTTCGCTGAGAAATTGACCACGGAATATGAGGAATAAGAGGAAAAGAAGATCGAGCCCAAGTCCTAACCGCGAACGAAAATATTGAGCACGATAGATTGCAGGAACATTATCAATATCAGTACGATCATTCCCGAAAGGTCGAACATTCCAACCGGCGGAATTAACCGCTGAACCGGCAGCATGATCGGATCGGTTACGCGTTTTACAAAACCGAGAAAGGTGTTGCGTGTAAATACGAACCATGACGAAATAAAACGTATGAATATCAACAGAACGAGAATGCTCAACGCACCGTAGAGCGCGAAGCCAAAAAACACCTTTGGATTTCCGGCGGCCACGCCGGCCGACAACCCATCGATAATAAAGAATGTATCCCTGATTATCCCGCTCACAAAATATGTGAGAACAAGAGCAATGAACATTGTCACCAGCGGTGCAAGCCGTGTATCGACACGAAACCCGGCCAGCATTCGGGCCGCCGGGTACACGAACCGTTCAGTTGTCTTGCGTATCCGAAATCCGAATCGCCCGATCTTGCCGAACGGATTCGGGTCTGAATAGTTGAAGAGCATCCGCAGGACCAGCAGCGTCAGGAAAACAAGAAAAGCTCCCCATAGCACCATCCAAACGATGGGATAAACAGTTAGTGACAAAAAGCCGGTTAAGTTCATTGTGGGTATTCTCTTGCTCCAAAAACAGCCGTGCCGACACGGACCATTGTCGCACCTTCTTCGATCGCTATCTCGAAATCATGGCTCATTCCCATCGAAAGCTCTCCTTTGCCGTCCAGATCTCCATTCTTTGCCATTCTGTCTCGTAACTCGCGGAGACGCACAAGATACGGCCGGGTCGCCTCATGGTCATCAAAAAAAGGCGGCACGATCATCAAGCCCTTAAATCTCAATCGCTCGCATCCTTTCAAGAATTCGATCAACTCCGAAAGGTCCGCCTCATCGATCCCCGATTTCGTTACCTCTCCCGCCAGATCAACCTGTACCAAAACTGGCAGTTCTGCCCGGCCTTCGTCAATACAGATACGTTCCAGCCGCTGGGCCAGTTCGACCGAATCGAGCGAGTGGATCATGTCAAACAATTGCACCGCCTTTCGGGCCTTGTTCGATTGCAGATGTCCGATCAGGTGCCACTCAGCTGTATGGCGGCCAATATCGGCGATCTTGCCTTCGGCCTCCTGCACCTTGTTCTCCCCAAAACAGTCGATGCCCGCGTTCATGGCCTCGCGGAGCGTGTTGGCCGGGTGCGTCTTGCTGACGGCTATCAATTTTACCTCGTCAGGCCTGCGCCCAACGCGTACCGCCGCGTTGCGGATGCGCGCCTTTACTAAAGCGAGGTTTGTTGCAATGTCCGAATCCACACACTCAATATACCAAACGCCCGATCAGACCTGAACCGACGGCCCGGCCAACATGTATGTAGCGAGGCAACGTACTCGTTCGAACATTCAACATAAAGATATGACGCGCCCAAACGAAAAATTCCTGAAAGATATGTCGATCGCAGAACTCGAGGCTGAGTCGCACTGGCACGCAAAACAGGCCGCGAGGCTGTTGGTCGAGGTTGAGAAAATGCGGGAACGTGCGCTTGGGGTCGATGAGCCGGAAGCTGAAGGCATCCTCCAGGCCGCCGCCGAAAAAGGAGCTGAAGCGGAAGCACACATCCATCAATCAAATTTGATCGATGCCCTTCACGCCTCAAAGCTTTCCGATCAGGGCGTCGGGGTTGTAGTCCACGCGGCCGCGCCGTAAAGTAGTTAATATCACTCGCTTAGAGAGGTTCATCTTATGATCATCAAAGACAAAAAACTGAAGCGAAAGCTCGATCGCGTACCCGATAAAGACAAGAACGGCGACCCTATCTTCAAGATCGCCGACGCGGGCAAGGACCGGAAAGCACCAGGCGAAAAGGACAGCAGGCCGAAGCCATGATATTTGCCGGAGCCGCCCGCAGCCTAACGAGCGCTCCGGTTAGCCAAGATTAGTCAAAGCATGTTCGGATCCAACGGAGGATTCCTTGATTCGTGGGCTTCGCATTCTTGATTCGCGCGTTTCGTGGTGCCGAAGCCGGCCCTCTCACCACAAAACCCACGAAAAGGAACGAAAAACCCCGAAACAGCCTCCCGTTAACGAAAGGTGTCCACGCTGAATAATCCCTGCCCTATCACCCGCGATTCGACTCCCCTTCCCGATCGGCTCATATAAAAATCTTTGAAATGCTATTCGTTGCCTCATGTAAGGATCTTGATGAAGGTGATTCTGCCTTTGGCCTTCTTGAATTCCCTTGAATGACCTAGTATTCTCTAGGTTCGCCCGAAACCATGCGGACGTGGCGGAACTGGTAGACGCGCAGGTCTCAGAAGCCTGTTCCCGCAAGGGAGTGGAAGTTCGATTCTTCTCGTCCGCACCACATTTCTTAGATCGAAGGGACGACCGATCTCAGGTCGTCCTTTTCGCTTTTTTTTGGAAGGGAGTTCTGGTATCAAGTGAGAGATGCGCTGATAAAAGCATTGACTGCGAATGAGTCTGCGTTCGGCATCGAACTATCGGATGCGGCGCGTGAACGGTTGGCGGACTACTACGCTATCCTCACCGAGCACAACGCCCGTCTGCACCTTGTTGCGCCTTGTCCGCCGGAGGAGTTTGCAACACGTCACGTGCTTGAATCACTAACGCTTCTGAAGCATCTTCCGGACGGAGCGGCCTTTGCCGATATCGGTTCAGGCGGCGGCCTGCCGGCCATGCCGTGCCTTCTGGTCCGCGATGATCTTAGGGCGCGCCTTATCGAATCAAAGGAGAAAAAAGCCGTGTTCTTGAGAACGGCGGCTTCGTGCCTTCAGTTGACAGGCCGCATAGAGGTGATCGCAAACCAGTTCTCTGAGACCGAACCCGGCGAAACAAGTTTCGTCACCTGCCGCGCCCTGGACAAGTTCGGCGAACGGCTCCAGCGGCTCATCAAATGGTCGGTCGGCCGCCCTTTGTTCTTCTTTGGCGGTGAACAATTGGGCGGCCAGCTTGCCGACCTAGGGCTGCAAACCACAGCTGAATTGATGCCTCTGTCTGAGCGAAGATATCTTTTTGTCACATCACCAGTTTGAATTGTTCCGTTCGCGGGTGGCGAAGCCCGGGGATGTGCTCCCGCGAAGGCTGCCACCTTGAATAAGGCGCGCCGTTGGCTTCGATAAAATTCCTTGCCGAATTCCCCTGCGTCCGATATTATCTTCGGAACGCCCTCGTTCAAGCTGGAAGCCGGCGTATTGAGGCTCTAATGAATTGAACCCTAGGCGGCGGCAAAAGGAACGCTATTCGGGTTTGCTGCATCCCAATATTCACCCATCACACCCGTTCTAAGGAGTAACAATATGACCAGGAAGGCCCTCTATTTGTCGATGACCGCAATTCTCGCTTGCCTGCTGCTGACCGCAAGCGTTCAACAGGCCCACGGCCAAACTGACGACCCAGCGGCGATCGCGGCAAAGGCGCAGGCCCTTTTCGATGCACAAAAGCTGACCGAGGCCCTGCCGCTGTACGAAAAGCTGGCAGAGCTTAGGCCCAATGACTCGTCGGTGCATAGAAACCTCGGTTTTGCACTTCTTGGCCAGGCCGCGAACACGACCAGCACCTCGGCCAGAAAACAGCTCCGTATCAGGGCACGTGCCGCGTTCATAAGAGCAAACGAGTTGGGCGAGGACTCGCAGCTCGTAAAGGGCATGATCCAGGGGCTGCCGCCGGATGGAAGCGAGGCAGGTTTT
>CAUJFK010000152.1 GCA_963169175.1 Acidobacteriota bacterium
ACGGACACGATGATCGGCTACCACGCCGTCTCGGTGATCGCTGACGCAATGGCGAAAGGGATCAAAGGCTTCGACTACGAAAAGGCCTACGCAGCAGCGAAGCACTCCGCCGAGCTCGACCATTTCGGCCTCGGTGGCTACAAAAAACGCGGCTATATCTCGATGGAGAATGAGAACGAATCGGTCTCGCGGACGCTGGAATATGCCTATAACGATTGGTGCATCGCGCAGATGGCCCGTCGGATCGCAGGCAGCTTGCCTGCGAATCACACGCAGGCTGGTAGCCTGCGTTCCGACATCGAGAAATATTCTCGGCGTGCCCGCTATTTCGAAAATCTCTTCGACACAAAAACCGGCTTTTTCCGTGCTAAAAAGAACGCCGGTTTTGTCGAGCCGTTCTCGCCGACCGAGGTCAATTTTGGCTTTACCGAGGGGAATTCGTGGCAGTATTCGTTCTTTGTCCCGCACGATGTTGAAAAGCTGACGGAACTGATGGGCGGACGTGAAAAGTTTGTTGCAAAACTCGACGAGCTTTTTACCACTGACGACAAGCTATCCGGCCGCGAACAGGCCGACCTTACCGGGCTGATCGGCCAATACGCCCACGGCAACGAGCCTTCGCATCATATCGCTTATCTCTACAACTACGCCGGCGAGCCGTGGAAAACACAAAAATACGTCCGCCAGATATTCGACGAATTTTACAAAAACGCACCCGACGGCCTGATCGGCAACGAAGACTGCGGCCAGATGTCCGCGTGGTACATAATGAGCGCCGGCGGCTTTTATCCCGTCGCTCCCGGTTCGCCCGTCTATGCCTTTGGCACGCCGCTGTTCCCGGAAATGACATACCGGCTGGAGAACGGCAAGACATTCACCATCCGTGCAAAAAATGTCTCGTCAAAGAACCGCTACATCCTCAATGCAAAGCTAAACGGCGCACCCTACAAAAAATCGTTTATCACACACCAAGACGTAGTGCGCGGCGCCGTTTTGGAATTCGCAATGACCGACCAGCCGGTCGAAACGGCGTTCAATGAATTTCCAATTTCGGCAATTGGCATCGACACTGTCGCGGTTCCGGTGATCACAGGCGGACGAACATTCGTGAACCGCACGACCGTAACGCTATCAACCTTGACGCCGAATGCCGCAATCCACTACACGACCGACGGGAGCGCTCCGTCGGGCAGCGACCCGAATGCCCGTGTGCATGTTTACAAGGGCCCTTTCGTCATCGACCGGACAACAACGGTGAAGGCGAGGGCGATTGGTCCATTAGACGATGCGAGTTTTCCAGTTGAGGCCGTCCTAACAAAACGCCCGCACGATTGGACCGTAAAGGTTTTGTCAGGTTACAGCACGCAATACACCGGCGGCGGCGAGAATGCGATCATCGACGGGATTCGCGGGACGACGAATTTTGCCAGCGGCGAATGGCAGGGCGTTCAGGGCAAACCGTACGAAGCGGTGATCGACCTAAAGCGTGAGACAGAAATAAAACTGCTCGGCGGCAGCTTTGTCCAGGCAGCCGGCCCGTGGATCTGGATGCCCGACCGCATCGAATTTGACGTGTCCGATGATGGCATAAATTTCACAAAAGCCGCCAAGATAAAACCCAACTTCCCGCAACGCGAAATGGCCCCGACCGCAAAGGAATTTACCCAGGCAATAGCTCCCATAAAAGCCCGCTACGTCCGCATCCGTGCCTACAATTTCGGCAAGATCCCATCATGGCACCTCGGCGCCGGTGGCGACCCGTGGATATTTGTGGATGAGGTGATTATTCGCTGAGAGTTGAGGTGACACACAGAAGGGAATGCATGGCTGATCGCTGAAAGCTCATAGCTGAAAGCTGTATTTTAGATCATAGCTGTCAGCCATCAGCTATCAGCGCTCAGCTTGCTCGGAACTGTCGTAAACGTCCTTTTTTGCAAAGCCACCCTTTTTCACCTTTCTTAGCAATGTCCGCAGATCGCTGTCAATCTTGGTGACAAACCGGCGGAGTTTTTGTTCGGGGCGGGCCATGAAGTAGGTAACGTGAGTGGTTTCGTAGCCATTGGGCGAATGCGGCGAGAAATAATAGTTTGAGATGCAGCATCGCCGACCGTCGGCCTTTACCTCATTCACTGAATGCCACGACTTGTCATTAGTTGACATCAGCACAAGGCGATTAAAAAGACTTGGTATCTCGACCGGAGTTTTTACATCTTGATCCCAAAGCTCGAGATTTCCGCCGTTTTCGGGTTTCCAATCGGGTGTTATGTAGTAAAGCAGATTCAGGACGCGGTAATTGGTCTGTTCGCCATCATGCGAATTATCGAGGTGCGGGTTAAGGAAATGCCCGCGTTCCATTGCACTGATCCCGCCGGCGTAAAGATGCGGGTCGCCCACGGCATCTTTAATGCCGGTCAGTGCGGCAACTTTGTCGATAACCCGTTTATCCTGAAAGGCAAAGGTTATGTCTGCGATGAGCGGGTCGAACTGGTCAAGCGACTTGGATGTATATTTTTTCTCGCGAAAACTATCGAGCAGCCGCATTTGTCCTGAGTCGGGAAAGGCGTCGCTTATCCGCTGTGCAATATCCGCGGGCAACAGATCATCGATCGCGCAGTATTTGGTTTTTACGGGTCTTTCCGAGGTAAATTCGGCGCGGATCGGCCCTAGGTCGCGTTCCAGTCGTTCGATAATGAGTTCAATTAGCTCTTCGCGCATACTAAAGCCGTTGCCTGTCTTTCCTTCGTGCTTCTTCTTGCTCATCTTCTTCTGTGGGTTGGATCAGATTCACCTTGGAATGGGACGGGCAAGAAAAACCCGAAACTCCAGACTAATTCACACGGTCCGAATAATAAAATGACCAACTCGATTTTCAATGCGTCTAATAAATAGTTTCGGTGCCGCGCATTTTGCGCCACGGCGATCATTCAGTAAGAGGTTTAAAGTTTATGGATCGGAAATATTTTTTGAAAGCAAGCGGAATCGGGTTGGCCAGTTTTGGATTTATGGCTGCTGCTCCTGAGTTTTTGCATCAGTTTGCACGAGCGGCGGATGGGCCGAAGGCCTTTGGCAAGAAAAAGACACTTGTCACCATATTTCAGCGTGGGGCAGTCGATGGCTTGAATATGATCGTTCCGCACGGCGACAGTGCATATTTCGATCTCCGTCCAACCATTGCCGTCCCGGCCCCTGGCAAAACCGACGGAGCGATCGACCTTGACGGGCATTTCGGCCTTCATCCGACAATGGGTCCGCTTGCGCCGTTTTGGAAGTCAAAGCAGCTTGCCGTCGTCCATTCCGCCGGTTCGCCTGATAACACACGGTCGCATTTCGACGCCCAGGATTACATGGAATCGGGCACGCCCGGCTTTAAGGCGACACGCGACGGTTGGCTGAACCGGGCACTTCAGGAAACCACGGGAAAAGCGGATTCGCCGTTCCGTGCTGTCTCGATGACCCAATCGCTGCCTCGTGCACTTTACGGCCGGGCTCCGTCGGTGGCGATGACGAATCTTGCTGATTTTACCGTCAAGGCCGGCATCTATTCGCAGGAAATGAAGGGCGGTTTTGAAGGCATTTATCAGCAAAATGCAAAGGATAGCTTAGGCGAAACGGGCAAAGAGACCTTTGAGGCGGTCAATTTTTTGAAGTCAGCCAATCCCGGCCAGTATAAGCCGGAGAACGGCGCCGTTTATCCGAACACGCAGTTCGGACGGTCGATGCAACAGATCGCCCAATTGATCAAAGCAGGCGTCGGTTTGGAAGTAGCGTTTACCGACACCGGCAATGACATACGCTGGGACACGCATACGGGCCAGGGTGGCTCCCGTGGGCAACTTGCCAACTTTCTGCGAACATTCAGCCAGGCGATCGCGGCCTTTGCGACCGATCTCGGTAAGCGGATGGACGACGTGCTTGTACTGACAATGTCCGAATTCGGCCGCACGGCCCGTGAAAATGGCTCACGAGGCACCGACCACGGCCACGGCAATGCGATGATGGTGCTCGGCAACAGCGTAAAGGGCGGCACGGTTTATGGCGATTGGAAAGGCCTCCGTAACGATCAACTCAACGAAGGCCGCGACCTGGCCGTAACCACCGATTTCCGCGACGTGTTTGCCGAAGCCGCCAGCCGACATCTGGGCGCAAAGGAACTTGACAAACTCTTCCCGAAATACGCCGCAAGAGCCGCAAACTTCCGGGGTTATTTAGGATAGTTTTACCACCGAGACACAGAGGCACAGAGGTAGAAAATGTTTTCTCTGTGTCTCCGCGCGTCTGTGGTTTGATATTCTTTAGCGGTGTTCAAAACCCGCAGCACAAAAGCCGAGCGGATAGATACGGGCGACTATACTCCCGAAGAATACGCGACGTTCTTGCGTGAGATACGGTTTATAAATCAGCGGTTAGGCGACCGGGCGGCGTTGGAAAAGACGTTGCTTGCTGAGATCGCGCGGCTTGATCTGAAAGAGTTTAGTGTCCTGGATGTCGGAGCCGGAACCGGCGAATTGTTGGGTGCTATCGCCGAATTTGCACGATCACGGGGCTGCAAGGCGCGGCTTGTTGGTCTTGATCTGAACGAACTTTCAATAAAAGAGGTCGCGGCAGAAGGCTTGCAATTTGAAGAGATCGTGCCCGTGCGGGGAAATGCACTCAACCTGCCGTTCGCCGACAACTCGTTCGATTACGCGATCTGCTCGCTGTTCACACACCATCTGACCGACGAACAGATACCTATCGCGTTACGCGAGATGTCTCGCGTTGCCCGCCGCGGCATCGTCGTCATCGAGCTCGACCGCAGTGTCACGGCGTGGTTTCTGTATCAGCTATTTTGCCTGGCCTATCGCATCAGCCCGCTCGTCCGGCAAGACGGCTCGCTATCCATAAGAAAGGGCTTCACGTGTAGGGAAATGATCGAGATAGGAAATGCCGCGAAGCTTGTAAATCCCTTCGTTCAAAAGCACGTGCCATATCGTGTGGTTATGAGCACATTCTAGATCGACACCGGAACTCAGCCATCGAACCAGGCTTAAGACCCTTGCTTGTATTCATCTAAGTTTATTCGTTCGAGCACGCCGGGTTGTTCGCCTTCGAACTGCTGGTAACGCTGCACGTCCTGTGCATGAAATTCAACCGCAAGTGGGAGATGCTGGCAGTGTACACAACCGTAAGCACGAATTTTACGAGTCCCAAGTCCGAACAGACTTTTCCAGACTGAGACATCGTCAATCTTGAATTCGGGCGAGCCTCCGTTCGTGTCGAGTACCGTTCCGGTAACGATCGCGCTGCTTCCACATGCCAAACAGTTCATTTCGAGCTCCTTAA
>CAUJFK010000153.1 GCA_963169175.1 Acidobacteriota bacterium
CTCGCACCGGGATGATCGAGGTCGAGTTGGTTGATGTCCTCGAACTTCATATCCCGAAATTCGGGCAGGTCCTCGTCCGTGACCAAAAAATTCTCAAGTGCGGCGGCTGGGGTGTCAATCGCTGCTGTCATTGTGTCGGTAAGCATTTGTTTCGCAGCTCCTCTCATAAATACGATGCCGGGTAAAATGGCTGAGTTATCCCGTAATAAATTATTTTAATGCATTGTGTGGAAGTTTTGAATGGGCAGCGTAAACTGACATGATACAATTCCCTTAGAATATAAGTTTAATGAGGTGAATTACTTTAATTTCGCTGCCGAAGCAACACATGCACAATAGGCTGACCGCCGCTTGTACTAAAATGACGCTGGACGAGATCGACCGTAAGTTATTGCAAGAATTGCAGGAAGACGCCCGGACAAGCTACGCCGAATTAGGACGGCGGGTCGGCCTCACAACACCGGCAGTGATCGAACGTGTTCGAAAGTTGGAAGACGCTCGAATAATCACAGGTTATCGTACCGAGGTGGACACCGCCCGCGTCGGTCTGCCGATCATCGCGTTTGTCCGAATGAGTATCACCGGCATCGATTACAGCCACATAATCGGGGTCGCCGAACAGTCAAATGAGGTACTCGAATGTCACCGAGCAACCGGCGACGATTCATTCATAATGAAAGTCGCCGTCGCCTCGGTCGAACACCTCCAGCAAGTCATCGACCGCCTCACGCCATACGGAATTACGACAACGACGATAGTACTTTCTTCGCCAGTGAAACGGAGAGTGATCGAGATCGTCTGATGGTCGGAACGCCTTTTAACGCGGGCGACACACGTTCAATTATTCAGTCTTTCGCTGGAGCACGTCTTTGGCGAGTTCGTTGGCCTGGCTGCTGTGGTTGCGGGCTTTTTCCATTAGTTCGCGATAGTTTTCGCTTCGCTGTTTGAAATCAGCTGCGACCGAGTCGCGGACCTGGGTATTTTTGGGATCGTAGCTATCGCGCAGGTTACGGGCAGCCTGGCGATATTCTTCAAAGGCGTTGAGTTGTTCGTTCAGCGCCTCCCATTTCAGCCGAAGGTATTCGGAGTAATCTTCGTTAACATTTAAGCCGCGGGCCTGGTCTATCTTATCCAGAGCACTTTTTCCGAGGGCCGAGCCGTCATAGATAATATAAACGACCTCATCGGCCAGCTTTCGCACGGTTGCCGCATCGTCCGCCGCCATCGCCTTTTTTATCTCTTCGCGTTTGTTCTCGTTCTTTTCGTAGAGGACCTTGATCTGCTTTAGATCTGCATTGGCTGATTTAACAAGTTCGGCCGCCTCTGGTGTTTCGTCCACCGGTCCGATCAAACCGACGGAGCTTTTGCATCCGGCAAAGCCGGCCGCGACGGCGATCGACAAGATCAAGGCAGACAATGTTTGTTTAAGCGTCGGGCTCATACCGCTAAGGATATTAAATCACATGTTGCAACGGTTTGAATGCGGACAAATGAATCACGGCATAGTGACGCGGGCATTGCCGCGGCGGCGCCAAATGAAGCCGTCGAGAACATAATGGGTCAATTGCGGCACGGCCAGAAGCGGAACAAGCCACATTTGCCATCCGGCCCAATCCCAATTTGCCCCAAAAAGCCATGTCCGGTCATGCCACACGCCGCGTGTCCAGAATAATTCTTCGACGTATGCAAACCCCCAAAGGGTTGCGAGAAAGATGATCCAATGGTTAGAAAGCGTGCGGTAAACACGCCCGGCCGATTCACGTCGTTTCTTTGCATAAAACCAGATCAACGCAAAATACGGAACGCCGTGAATGATAACGTTCGTGACCGTAAAGGCATAATCTGAATTGAAAACAACGATACCGACATACCAACAAACGGCGGTCGTCACGACAACGATGTCTTTGCCCGAATTCAGGAACCCTTTCGTCTTGTATAGAAAAACCGACTTTGCGAAATATGCCGCTAGCGCTAAAACGTATATCGGAAACAGCACCGTTTCAACCAACGCGGGCATTGCAAAAAAATCATTTGCGACGAACCAATTGAAATTTCGCGGAAGGCTCGTCATCCAAAACGCCAGCGGATAGATGCTCGCCAGATAAACGGCGGCCGCGTCGATCCACCAGGTCCAGGATTCAGTTTCGTTCAATTTCCGGCGGTACAACGCCACCCAGCCATATTGCTGCCTAACAAAATGAAATACAGCAATGATCGCCAATGCCCGCCAGAATGTCAGATCGCCTTCAGAATACAAGGCTACGCCAACCGCATAGCCGGCGATAGGCACGATCAAGTACAACGGCATCCGCCGCTTGAATTCCTCAGCGTCAAAATAGACCCGAAAACTCGTTGACCAAACATGCGCGACATCGATCAGCAAAACCGCCGAAACCCACGTCCAATCCGGCGAATCTTCATTCAGAATTCCCAACCGCCACCCAACCGCCAGCAGCAGTAAAGACACAACCGCACTCCCGAGAAAGACCGAAAGGTCGATGTTTCGGGAAAAAAGCCAAAAACTTTCAACGCAGAGACGCGGAGACGAAGAGTAAAGAACTTCTCTGTCGTTATGTTCCGTGAGTCCGTTTGCCACTCTTTCACTCATCTTTCGTCTCAGATGCTCCGCGACTCGGCGTCTCTGTGTTTAATACGCGGCTTGCCGCGCGCAACCCATGATAAAACGCCTCTTCGAACAATGCGATGCCGCTTAGGTCGGTGTGGGCGAAGTGGATGTTACCATACGGCTCCATTGCCTTCCGCCGTTGCTCGCCCCAAATAAATCCGGGCCGAGGGCTGATCATCGCGTGGCCCCAGCGCATAATGTCTATTCGGTCGGTCAGTTCGTAAATTTCGGGATGTGCGCGGGCAAGATCGGTCATGCAAACGTCGGCCAGGTCGCGCCAAGTGTAGTTAAAAAGCTTCGTCCGGCCGTTCTCTTCATGACACATCGGGTAATAGTACGTCCAAACTGTCGGGCCGTAGTCGATCCCTTTTTGATGCGTTGCATTCACGTAACCTAATGATGGGCTTTCGTATAACACGTTGTCCCAGGCAAGCGGGAAATCGCGCGAAAATCGCGGCTTTGGCCTATCTTTCAGAAACAGGTTCGTCACGAACCACGAATTATGCTGGAATGCGTTTGCGGCAAATGGAGCATCGTCCGCAAAACCTCTGATCACATAAGGCGCCGTAAAGATCGGTGATGCGTAGATCAACTTTTCGCAATGAAAGCCGCGAACCTGTCCGTCCGTGAGGCAGACAACATCGACACCTTTCTCAGTTGGAACCACCGAAACGACCATGTGCGATCGAAGTATTTTATCGCTTACGCTGTTCGTCAAATGGTGAACAAACTTTCCGTTGCCTTCGGGAAAAGTAATGAACGGCTGCGATTCGCCGCCGCTTTTTCTGACGCGGGAACAGAAGTAAAACAAGCCCGCCCACGCGGAAGTCTGCTCGAGCTTTAACCCATAATCATCGCGGCAAGCGTAATCGCAATACCAGATTAGCCTCTCGGAAGTAAAACCGTTTTGCCGCAGCCACTCTGCAAACGAAAGCTTGTCTAATCCTGTGGCCCCTCCATCGTCCGAACAACTTGCCGAGGGAACGACAAACGCCCTTCGGCCTTGGCTGCCCCGCCAATTTACCCACGTATCCACGATCTTCTGGAATTCCGCCAACTGCCGTTTATCGTCTTCGCTCTCTCCGGCATGCAGATAAAGCCCATCGTACCATCGGCCCTTATAGAACACCCGTTCTTCCGGGTCGCGGCACAGGTACTGTTCCTTTACGATCAGATCGCCTTCGATTGTCCGGCCCTCGAGCAGCGACATTTCGGCGAGCAACTCGATAAGCTCCGTATTCTCTCGAAAAGGAACCGGCAAATAATGAGCGCCCCACGGATAACCGACCGGCTGCCCGCTTCCGCTGATCGACGTTCCGCCCGTTTCCTTTTCCAGCTCCAGCAAAACGAAATCTTCCACGCCGAGTTTCTTCAACTTCCAAGCCGCCGACAACCCGGCAACACCGCCACCAATGATCCCAACTTTCGCACTTCGCCAATTGTCCGCCGGCACCTCGAAGGAACGCCCCTCGCGGATAACGTGTCCGAGCGCGACGCTTTGGCCCACGATCTCACCCTCCGGAAATTTATCTGGCGCGTTTCGGCATGCCGCAAGAGCTATCGGTGCTCCGAGGAATGTTGTTAGGAGTTCTCTGCGTGTTAATTGCACGGTCCGAACAAACTGAAAACTGAAAAGTTAGAACTGAAAATTTTACTCATTCGCTTTTGCGGTTCGCAACGAAGTGATGAGAAGGGCCTGCAGTTCACCACAATCGGCAAGAAGCGACTCAGCGAGAGCATGCGTCAACAATTCGGCATCCCGCAACAATCGAAGGAGAAAATGTGTTTTGAACGCCTCTTTGTTCGCGACAGAATACTTCTGAATAAAATCGGCCCTGTTCTCGCCCTGTTTCCCTTCTTCGATCAACATACCAATGTTCGTTCCTGAATCGAGGACCTTTCGTGAAAGAACGAACTCGTGCTTTTTGTCGTGAAGAAACTCACTCAACTTAACGATTCGGAGAGCAAATTTGTACGATTTGTCTTGTAGAATATCAGTCATAATTTTCAGTTTTTACCTTTCAGTTTTTAGTTTGTCCGGATACTATTCAAATCTCCGCCACTCAGTCTCGTAATACCTGACGAGCGCCTGATTATCGAGCCGATTTATCTCTATCTCTTCATCCGGCATTGTCATGTCGGTCGGGAATTCGAACATTGAGGCGAACGAATTGTCGTTGAGGAATTTGAGGTCAATGCCCGTTGCCGGGTGTTTTGGAATATCGAAAGGTTGGAGCTTTGCAAGGGCGTAGCCCCAAACGCCGAAACTGGGTACGGTAGTTTGATATGGCTTCACCGAAAAGCCCGCAGCTTCGAGCGTTTTGATTATCGACCAATATGAACGGCGCGCGATGAGCGGCGACGTGCATTGGATCACAACCGCTGCATCCGGCGTCAGTTTTTTCTTAAGCAAATTATAGAACCGCGTTGTATAGAGTTTGCCGAGCGCGAAGTTGTTCGGGTCAGGGAAATCGACGATCGCGATATCGAACGCTTCGGTCTCTGTTTGATCAAGCCAGACAAATGCGTCGCCGTTCGTGACGCTCACACGCGGATCATCGTAGGAATGATGGTTCAATTCCGCGAGCGGCGGAAATGCCTTGGGCAGGCCGGTCATCGCCGGATCGAGATCAACAAGCTGAACTTTTTCGACCGACTTATATTTCAATATCTCGCGGAGAGCCAACCCATCACCGCCGCCTAGAACAAGCACGCGTTTTACGTCACCGATGTGCGCTGCGAAGGCAGGATGCACGAGCGCTTCGTGGTAACGATATTCGTCGAAGGAGTTGAACTGAAGGTTGCCGTTTAGAAAAAGTGCATGGCCGGTCTTGCCTTTAGTAATGACGATGCGTTGGTACGACGAGCTTTTTGCATAGACGATGTTGTCCATGAACAGCCCGTCTTCGGCCAGCGTGGTTAGCCGGTCAGCCTTTATCATGGCTATCGCTAAAAGGACCAATACGATCGAGCCTTTGATCCGTAGAAACAAAAGCTTCCTATCGGACACAAGCGGTGCAAGCAGCCACGTCGCCCAAATTCCGACGCCGGCGTTCAGCATCCCGAATAAAAGCGACGTGCGGTTGAGGCCGAGTTTTGGAACAAGAAATATCGGAAACAGCAGAGATGCGACAAGTGCCCCGACATAATCGAGCGCCAGCACGCGCGAAACAAGTTCCTTAAAATCCAGTTCGTCCTTTAGTATCCGCATCAACAGCGGAATTTCGAGCCCGACCAGCACGCCGATCGCAAACACCATCGTATAAAGAACAATGCTGAAATATGAGACGTAGGCAAAGGTTAGAAAGAGAAGCGGAGCGCTAAAACCGCCGATAACTGCGACGGCCAGTTCGATATCAATGAACTTTTCCGCAACCCGTTTTTCGACAAAACGGGAAAGGTAAGAGCCCAATCCCATTGCCGATAGATAGACGCCGATGATAAAGGAAAACTGTGTTACCGAATCGCCGAGAACGTATGAAGAAACCGTGGCCGCGAGCAGTTCATAGATCAGCCCGCAGGTAGCGATGATGATGACGTTGAGGAAAAGAAGCGGTGTGCGCATTTTAAAGGATAAGGGGTAAAGGATGAAGGATGAAGTAATGCAGGCTTTTATCCTTTATCCTCGATCCTTTATCCTTTGAACGTCAGCCGTTGATCGCGGCCGCGATGATGATCGCGATCCCGATGATCATTGCGCCGATTATTATCGCCAGGGCGCTGTTCTGATCTTCTTCGATCTCTTTCTTGACCGAAAACGGCGACACAAGCACAACTATCAGAAACGCTACAGCAAATATCACAAGGCCGATAAGAACAAATATCAGCGTGGTGACCAGAACGGGCAAAAGTTCTTCAAGTTTTACGACCAGGCCCAGCACGGGCGTTATCGACAAAAGATCAATCATTTATTTTCCTCCACGAAATCCTGTATAAATGAACGGCACGCCCAAACGCGATTTGCTGCCCGAATTGGCCAGCTCCCAGCCAAACCACGACGCCGCGGAATAAAGCAGGACGACACCCATTGCAAATATGACGTAAAGCTTCTTGAACATATTCTGACCTTCCTCGAACAGATCGAGATGCTACTCGTCGTCCGAGCCCGACGAACTTGTCCCAAACATGCTGTCCTTCCAGCGAGCTGATTCAAAACTGAACTTTCTGAACAACCCAATGAGAGGAACGATCGCGAGGACAATAAGAGCGCAGAGAAAATTAACGCCGCGCATTACATTCTGTTCGACGCGAACACTTATCGGCATTGGCTGCGTTGAATTCTGCCACGAGCCTTCTATCCTCAATGTGTACTTGCCGCCCGGCAGCGATGAGACGGTAGCGTCCTGTGACTGGCCACCCTCGGTCCAGGCTCCATCGCTGTCGGATCCGTGATAATACTCGATCGGGATCGTAACTCCTTCAATTTCCTGGCTCTGGTCGTTGATCAGGTCAACGTCCAGCTCAACGAAAGAATTATCGACCGGTGCCGATGCTGAGATCTGCACGTTCCGGTTTGGTTTCAGGTCGAACGGTTGGCTAAAAGCGACCTGCGGGGCGGCTGGGCTTGCCATGGGCGGCAAGGTTATCTGCTGCTCCATGACCTTGCTGGTGATGCCCGTGAACGGGACCATCAGGATCGCGGCCGCGAACAACGCGAGCAGCGGAAGGATGCCCCATGTGTAATAGAATCGGCCGGTGAACGGCTGATTTGGGCCCGCTGCCCACGGCTTGGCCAATCCGGTCACGCCGAACGCCTTTTCGACCTCGGCAACGGTCATATAGGTCCCGGCGGACCAATTCACTTCATTGGCGGTTATCTCTTCTGACAACATGACCGGGGCCGAAACGTAATCGATCGCCCGGACCGTCTCACCCTGTTCGACCCGCCAATAAAACTCGCCTTTTACATACTCGACCGTCGCCGGAGCATCCTGAAAGATCTTGAAACGGCGGCCATTGTAATTGACCATCGTCGGCACCGACGTGAACAGAGTGCTGCCCATCGCCGCCTCGACCTCGGCCGGATTCACGGGTTCAACAAAATTCCAGTGATTGTCCGAATGCACAAGCCAGCGAAAGCCGATCGATGCATTGTAAAGAAGATATTCGTGCCAGTAGTAATGAACGCCTTCGATCAGAACGCTTCTCACTACAGCCCCGATGATGCGGAACTTTACGTCGCCTGGAAAAGTGCCCTCGGCACCGACCGGCAGGGCAAAAGCAGTATCCGCCTTTGTCGGCTCGAGCGCCTTAAGATACGAGAGATTTCCCTGGTTTACATCTAGCAGCGAGTTGCAGTTTGGACACGTAACACGTTCGGCCTTGTCCGGCGCCCGAAGTGAAAGAGGCCCGCCGCAGTTCGGGCAGCCAATCGCGGCGGCCGACACGGATCGTGCCTTGCGCTCGGCAGGTTTTGCATCCGCCAGGCCTATATCGGCAAGCGAAACCTGGTTTCCTAAGAATACCCATGGCGGGCTCGAGCTGTAATCGATCGTGCCAAAGGCATTGTTCTTGCCCGTCAGGTCGGCATACTGACTTTCCTCATTCGGAACAAGTTTGTATGGTATCTCTCCGTCAGCGGCGACCGAGGTCGCAATGCCTTTTTCGGCGACGATCATGCCGGTCTGCGCCGGTACTTCCTGCACGATCTGGCCGATCTCGAGGCTGTCATATGGCGGCAGGACACGGCCTTCGGGAAGCGGCTGGTAAAAGGTTAGATAAAATTTCCCCTGCGCCTCGGCTAGCCAGCCGACCCAGCCGTTTGAGAATGTGGCGTACCATTCATCCCAAAATCCGCCCATTTGGTGCCGAAGCTGGGCGCGGCCCGTCAATTCAAAACGATTTCCGTTCCAAACGCCTTTTAGCCCAAGTTTGAGCGGCGATTCCGATTCGGCTATCTCTGCCACCTTGCCCAGATCGTTCAAGCCGCGGTCGGTCCGTGCCAAGGCGGAACGGCAGAAGGGGCAGACGAGCACGATGGTCGAGCCAGCTTTAAACTCGACCGGCCCGCCGCATGATGGGCAATTTGCCTGAAGGACGCTCAGTTGTCACCTCCGGCGATCTTGAACTGCAGATCGGAGATTTGAGATTCGCTGCCGCCCCGTTCGATCTTTGTCATCGTCACCACTTCGGCACCGAGGGAAGCTTTGAGACTCTCCTCCCAATTCCATTCAGGACGCGTCCGGCAGCAGTAGAGATTGAATGTTGCGATGCGGTATTCGGGATATGTGTGACACGCGAGATGTGATTCGGTAAGGACGACCATGCCCGTCACTCCGCCTTCACCCGGGAACTTGTGCCAGATATTGCCAACCGCCTTTAGGCCCAATTCATCAATTACTCGCGCAAAAATATTTCGAAGCCGCGCTTCGTCGCGAAGCGCTTCAACATTGCAGCCGTGGGCCTCTATGAGCCATTCAGTTCCAACTATCATCGGGTCAACCTAATGGCATTACGAGCATTTTAAGAAGAATGTTTGAACGACCTGATAAGGCGGCACGTTATAATGCTCGGAACCGGCAAAAGAATGCTGTACAGAAATATAACCAAAAAATTCCCGCTTGTCATATTTTGGCTTGCCGTTTTAGTTTCGATCGGCTGCGGGCCGCTAGGAGTAAACCGCGGCACACCGCCAAAATTTGACTTGGATCGCTCTGATTACGGCAAACCGCAGGCGCCGGGGCGCGTCCGATCAAGCGATATCGAAGAAAGCAGCGGCGTGGCCGCGTCACGGTGTCAGCCTAACATTTTATGGACGCACAATGACTCCGGCGACGGCCCTTACATCTTTGCGATGGACGTGACCGGGCGCGATCTCGGCACCTGGAAGATCGAGAACGCAGAGAATATTGATTGGGAGGATATTGCCGAGTTCAAGGACGCGAGCGGCAAGTGTTTTCTTTATCTTGGCGATACCGGAAACAGCCGCAAGGAAACGCGTACCATGCATAAGATCTATCGCGTCGCCGAGCCTTCGGTCCCGGAAGACGGGGCAAGATCGACAAGAAAAGATCCGATTCTAACCTCGCCGGCCGACGTGTTGGCCTTCTCCTATCCCGACGGGCCGCACGATGCCGAGACCTTGATGGTCCATCCGGAAACAGGTGAGATCTACGTGATCACCAAAAGCAAAGATACGGC
>CAUJFK010000154.1 GCA_963169175.1 Acidobacteriota bacterium
GATCGCGCCGACGAGGTCGTATTCGTGGGCTTCGGTTATGCGGACGTTGTAGATAGCTCCGATCTTTGGGTCGAGATCTTCGGGGATGTCGTTGATGAGGATGTAGCCGTCTATCTCCTGGGCCTGGCCTTCGAGGCGGCCCTGGAACAGAAGGTCGGATTCTCGCGACAGGCCTTCGAACAATACTTTAAACGTCTTGCCGATCTTTGCCTTGTTCAGGCTTTTGCTGATCTTTGCCTGTTACTTCATCAACCGGCTGCGGCGTTGCCTTGCCGTCTTCGCATCGACCTTGTCCGGCAGCAAAAAGGCCGGCGTGCCCTCCTCGTCGGAATAGGTGAACACACCGACGTTATCAAAACGGCAATTGCGAACGAACGCCATCAACTCTTCAAAATCTTCATCCGTCTCGCCGGGAAAGCCGGTGATAAAGGTTGTGCGTATCGTGATACCGGGAATTTTTTCCCTCACGCGTTTTATAAGCTTTTCCAAAGACTCGCGCGTGCCGCCGCGTTTCATTAATTTCAGAACGTTTCGCGAGGCATGCTGCAGCGGCATATCCAGATATTTGGCGGCCTTAGGCGTTTCGGCGATCGCGGCGAGAAACGCGTCCGAAATGTGTGTCGGATAGGCGTACATCACGCGGACCCATTCAAGTTCTTCGACCTCGCCAAGTGCGCGGATCAAAGCCGCCAGCGCATCGACCTCGCCAAGGTCTTCACCATACCGCGACGAATCCTGTGCGATCAGAACCAATTCTTTCACGCCCTGCTTCGCCAAATTTCTCGCTTCTTCAATTATCGATCCAAACCGCCGCGAGCGAAACGATCCGCGCATTGACGGGATCGAACAAAATGCACACGGACGGTCACAGCCTTCGGCGATCTTTATGAACGCCGTGTGCGAATCGGTCGCCCGATGCCGCGGCGTGTCAAAGTCATAGAGATAGGTCGCCGTCTTGTTGCCGATCGGCAGCAGCGGCAGCTCTCGAAACTTGTTTGTCTCATCCGCCGCTTCGAGTATCCGCGTTACTTCATTGGTTCCGATAAATGCGTCCACTTCCGGCAACTCTTTCATCAGATCGTCGCGATACCGCTCGACCAAACACCCCGCAACCACAACGCGCTTCGCTTTTCCCTCAGCCTTAAGGCCGGTCGCCTCAAGGATCGCGTCGATCGATTCCTGCTTTGCCGATTCGATAAACCCGCACGTGTTCACAACAACCGTATCCGCCTCGCTCGCGTTATTTGTTATTTCCCACCCAGCCTGCTCTAACGTGCCCATCATCACTTCAGAATCAACAAGATTCTTAGGACACCCAAGACTGACAAATCCAACTTTTTTCATTACCTATTCTCTGGCTATCGATCCAACACCAATTATTTAGAATACTTAATTCCAGTCCGTTAGATCATTTACACGCCGACGTTTTCGCCAATAATACAGATCGATCAATCCCGACAGCTGAAATCGTACCAGCGACAGCGGATCTTCAGCCTCAATGTTCGTCCGCTGAAGCTGCAGTCTGTTGGTCCCCGCCCGAATCACAGCATTGTTGGTCATAAAGCTGTACTTATAGCTTCGCCTTACCAACTTCGCGGCCTCGCGGCTATAATTCTCCTCTTCGCCGCCCACCCAACAAAATATCTCGATTGGATGTCCCAAGACATTCTCAAGATGCACCCTCGATCCGAGTATTTCTGACTCCATGCGTTCCTGCGGCACATCCTGCCCAAGCCGACAATGCGTTTCACTATGGCTTCCCACTATATGGCGTTCGTCCAGATACTTGAGCTGTTCCATGCTCAATACCAGATCTCGTTCGCCGTTTGACATAAAATCTTCGTCATCGCTTGGGTCCAAATCCATCAGTCCTACCGGAACAAAGAACCACCCAGTGAACCCATACTTCTCAAGTAGCGGAGCGACAACATCATAATGCGTCTGATGGCCATCGTCGAACGAAAGTATCAACCCCGGCTGGCGATCCGGCCACTCGCTTCCGGACACGAGGGCCTCAAGCCCGCCTCTGTCAACAGATACGAAATGACTCTGATAGTATTGCAAATGCCGCTCAAAATTCCCCGCCTGTTCCGCGTTTACCACATGATAATTCACCGCTCGAATGAACGGGCCGAGCAACATCTTTTGCAGCCCAAACCCGATTCGGTTAACGCCAACCATATCGAAGGCCTGTGCACCGGCGCGCTTCAGATGATTGGGCGTCAGATCAAAAGGTATCGAAATCGGCATAAACGTATTTGAACCTGTCGAGCGGAAGACGTGAATCGAGATCAAGATGAATTATAGCGATTCCCTGCCTCGCGCGGTATCCGATGTCCCGCAAATGCTGATCGAGCCTGCATCCCGGGCTCACATACGTGCTCAACTGAAACGAACCAGTGAGAAAGCCTATCAACTTAAGCGTGCGGAGAACTTTTTTAAGATCGTGTATGTCATCCGTCAACTCAATATCGCCGATCCCTATACGCCCGGCTCGCTGGTTGATCCAGACCAGACTCTTACCGATGCGAAGCATAAAACGAGTGTCGTTCTCGGGCTTATATGCCAGCAAAGCCTCATCATGACATACGGTGCCGACGCCTTCGCCGCGCGCCGAATTTGGAAACGGACGGTATTCAGTCTTCCAGTGTCCCGCTACAAAACCGAACCAACGCCGGTACAGCGGCTCAAGGAACTTGACCTTATTTGCTAAATATCCCAACGGAACCGTCGGAATGAGAAGTTTATACGAACTGATATTT
>CAUJFK010000155.1 GCA_963169175.1 Acidobacteriota bacterium
ATAGATAAGTATCCCAATAATTCCAAAGATCGACGAAATTTGACCGAGTACCGCGGCGATCACCCCGCCAACGATCCATACCGCAAAGATCAGGATAAATGCTCCAACGTGGAACACAACCGATTGGATCGCGTGGAAGCGGACGAACCTATTGTCTTTTTCGATAAAGATGAGGACGAGAGCGACAATGCCGATCAGATATCCGATCAATGCCGTTACGTTTGCGTCTAAACCCAACGCAGATTTACCACCAGACATGTTTTGCATAATTAAAGAGGTTTCTCCTTTCGGGGTTTGAATCGTTGTGAATAAGCTGTCAAATGGGTAAGAACAGCAAAAACTTATCACAAGACGTTGATTAAGACAATGTTTTGCGACACAATCTAAAGTTTATTTTACAGGCCGTCAGCTTGTCGATGTCGATTGGCGGGCGATTCAGTTGAGTAGAGGACTGATAAAAACGAACGGGCTTACGGCCTGTTTGACCAGAAGAATGAAAGCAAAGGTATACGTAACACTCAAACCAAGCGTACTTGATCCGCAGGGAAAAGCCATACATCATTCGATCGAACTGCTTGGCCATAACCAGTTCGCTGACGTGCGGCAGGGAAAATACTTCGAGATAACTCTTGCCGATGCAGCATCTAACTCTGAGGCTCTAGCGGCCGTTGAGAAGATAGCAAAGGATGTTCTGACCAATCCGATCATTGAAGATTATAGGGTGGAAATTGAAAGCTGATCCTCCCATAAAGTTATGGATGATCTATCGGTCGCCGATGAATATCTCGAATTGCTGGTAAGTCAACGATATACGCCGAGGAACTGGAGGAATGTTTCGGTGACAGAAAAGATTCGATATTTGGAGAACTTGAATGAAGAAGTGCTTCAGGCATACAAAAGGCGAGAAATGAACGGAGGCGTTCCAATACCTATGTCATGGCAGCGGTCGGCGAGGGCACAGGAAGCGTTGAAAAAATGAAATTCCGAGTAATAGTTTTTCCCGGTTCCATTGGAACGCGGACTTAAGTCCGCTCGACATGCGGACAAAGCCGCGTTCGTGATTTATGAAATTTGGAGTAATTGTCTTTCCCGGTTCTAATTGCGATCACGACGCTTACCACGTTGTGTCCAAACACATCGGCCAGCCGGTTGATTTTATCTGGCATAAGGAAACCGATCTTAGCGGCTATGATGCTATTTTGATCCCAGGCGGGTTTTCATATGGCGATTATCTTCGGGCCGGCGCGTTGGCAAGTTTTTCGCCGGTAATGAATGCGGTCAAAGAGTTTGCTGCAAATGGCGGATTTGTGTTCGGCATATGCAACGGCTTTCAGATCCTGTGCGAGGCGGGCCTTCTTCCGGGTGCGTTGATGCGGAATGAAAATCTGCATTTTGTTTGCAAACACGTAAACATCCGGACGGAAAATACGAACACGCCTTACACAAGCGAACTTGCCGAAGGCAGCGTGCTCTCAATGCCTATCGCCCATGCCGAAGGCAACTATGTTTGCGATGAAGAAACGATGAACCAACTCGAAGAAAACGGCCAGATCGTTTTCCGCTATTGCGACGCCGAAGGCGAATTGTCGTCGGACGCGAACCCGAACGGGGCTTTATCGAACATTGCCGGTATCTGCAATCTGGACAGAAATGTGATAGGAATGATGCCTCACCCTGAGCGGGCCTGCGAAGAACTCCTGGGATCAAACGACGGGCAGGATATTTTCAAATCATTAGCCAAGGCGGTCGAGGCGGCCCAGCCAGCCTGAACCGCCCGTTTGAGCGGATCACAAACGGGGAGCATGTCTGAAAAACGCTCAGATACTTCCGATGTGATGTTCTCGTTCCGAAATTCAAATCTCCTTCCTCTTCTTCTGTGGTTGGTAACTCTTTACCACTGAATAAGATTAAGAAAACTACGGAATAAGATGATAAGAGCCGGCGTTCGCGGAGCGTATGTCACGGGCACTTTTCAGACATCGCCTTTGATTAACTGAATAAGATCTTAATTTGTGCTCGTTCCAATGCGAACGCCGCCGTTCCTTGTCGTTACCCGGATCGGAGCTCCGCCGCCATTTATCGCGGTCCTGATCTCAACCGACTTTCGGTAACCGCCAAGCACGTTTTCGGTCGTGACATTCAATTCTGGAATATCGCTTTTGAACCCGCCGTTGACGGTACCGGTTTCGATATTGGCCGCATAGCCCTGCGGGACCGTCAGATTCACGCCGCCGTTGGTCGTTGCAACGTCTAGGCCAGTACCTCTCCAGCTGTTGCCGTATAGCGACACGTTAACACCGCCGTTGGTCGTCTTGCCGCGAACATCACCCGCGACGTTCGTAAGGCTCACACCGCCATTCGTTGTCTCAAACTCAAGGCTGCCTTCGACCGACTTGATCGAGATGCCGCCGTTGTGAGCATTGAGCTTCAAATTTGAGTCCTTTGGCACCCGCGCTTCGTACGAGACTGACCAGCCATCTTCGGGGCCGTCAGCCTTGACGATGCCGCTGGTGTTGACCCTTATATTCGAAACGATCGCTCTTGCCACCTCGTCGTTTGATCCCCACGCCTGGACACACGAGCGGATCAGCACATCGGTACGATCTTCGCCGATGACCTTTATTCCGCCGTTCCGTCCGCCGTCAATCTTCAACGTGCCGGACGCTGGTACAGAAACCTCTCTCAGATCGCTGATCGATACTTTGTCACCGTTTGACCAATTGTTCGAGCAGAACTCCTTGGACGGCTTCTGCTCGGCCTTGACCGCTATTTTCTCGGCCTTTGCCTGCGACAGGACCACACCCGCACAAATAAAAAGCAATAGGCCCGCGAGCCCAATGCGTGAGATCGATAAAATAAATGATGCCGTTTTCATTTCAGTTGCTCCTTTGTAACCTAAGTTTGAAAGATTGCTTTCTGGAGAGGAAAACACCGCAAATGATTGATTTGTGACAGGAAAGATTGTGTGAGATTTCGATAGTGCATCAGTTTGAATCGTCGTCGGAAAAGCAACAATCCAAATGCAGAAGCCCGC
>CAUJFK010000156.1 GCA_963169175.1 Acidobacteriota bacterium
GCCAGACCGCAATGTCCGCGCGTTCGTCACCATCGTAATCACCGACAGCAGGCCGGTCACCGTCCTGGCCGAACTGGACCTGGCCAAAGCTCGGGACGCTGTCGCTGTACGCGATGTACCAAGTCCCCGTTGATGGGCGGAAGACGGCGATATCCGTTCTATTGTCGCCGTCAAAATCTGCCGCAGCCGGGATGTCGCCCGGCTGGCCGTACTGCCGATAGGTAAACGAACCTTTTGTAAGCATGTACCAGGTCGAGTCTGCGGCTCGAAATACGGCCAGGTCAGTTTTGCCGTCGCCGTCAAAATCGCCGGGCGTCAAAATGTCAGAAGCCGCTCCAAACAAATGCGAGCTGAACGTCGGGCCCGCGGAGCCGAATATGAACCACTCCGCGGTCGCGGGCCTAAAAACGCTGACATCGGTCCTTCCGTCTCCGTCAAAATCGGCCGCGGCGTTTCGCCGAAACGGAACGCCCGCCACCGGTGCATCTGAGATGTTGCCGTCGATATTGAACGTAATGCCGCCCCACGTTTCATTGTGAGGCGCCTGCCATTGCTTTATACGCTGATGGTCGATCCACAAATTGGTGGGGAAATTTGCGAACGAGACATATCGCCATACCGACGGCACATTGTCCCACCGTGCCATCCAAACGGCATCCATGCGGTCCGCCGGCGCCATCATTTGCCAATCTTCGATCGCATTTTTGGGCGACCCGTACACGCCCGAGATATATCCGAGCTCGTGTACTCGGTTGGTCCAGCCTTTCAGGAATGCGACCGTGGCGGTCCGGCAGCCCGGTGTCGAAACTGTCTCATCGTATCGCTCCATGTCGTAGTAGATGACAGAACCAACATTCAGGCCAATGCTTAACGCGTCTGCTGAGGCAATATCGGCCTCGCCGCGTCCCTGTTGTTCCGCAACCGCAGGATCGTAGCTATGCTTTGCGGTCGTGGCAGAAGCGGTACAGGGTGATTGATATCCGACGACCGTCGGGATCAGGCCCCATCCCATTGTCGATACCTGATCGATCCAGGCAGGGTTGTTTGTAAATGGCTGGGAAGGACAGGCTCGGTTTCGGCCGCTGAAATAGATGTTCGAATCAAAGAAATAGGAATTGTTCCACCAGACCTGCATTTGCGTTGTCGAGCCCGCCTGACACTTGTCAAAGCCGCGGTTCAGGCTGACACGCGTCGAACCGCCGGGGACCGCCGCACGAGCCTGTTCATTGGCGGCATTTCGGCTGAGCACTTGTATCTGTTTGATCTTCGGCGGCGTTGCCTCCCTTCCTGCGATAAAGAGCCTTGTTTCCTGAACGCAGCCCGTCTTGAAACCAAGGCATTCGCCCGATGTTTCAACTTTCCAATTACCCATTCTTGTCCGGGAAGCAGCCTTTACTTCGGAATACGGCTCGATCGAACGGCGGACAAACGACCATGTTGCTCCGCCATCGCCGGAGCGATAGATGGCCCTTCCGATAAAGTTCGAGCTTGTCGGTATTCGTGCTGTGATCTCAAGCGCACCACCCGGTTCGCCCGTAAGCGTCGCGTCTGCCACGATGACCTCCAGAAAACCCGTGTTCTCTAGAGTGATCGGCCGACGGCCCCAGGTTGAGCCGCCATCTTCGGTCGCTGCAAGTTCGTACGATCCATTCGACGGGTCGGCGACAAGTACAAGGCCTGACATTGGTGTTTTGAAAAGGACCGAAGCGATCGACCGGCCCGGAACAATGGGCAGCGAAAGCTGATCCCATGAACCACCCGCATCTTCAGTGCGGAAGATAGCATCATTTGTATAAACCAGGCCGGACCGTTTGCTGAACGGGATCAAGTCCTTGATCTCGGAACTCGCGGGAGCGGGCCCTTCGATGCCGGTCACTGAAATATCGGACACTATACCCTGTGCAAACGTTGCTCCGGCAGCAGCCGCGAGAAGAAGAATTAGCCTGATCATACGACGTCCTCAAATTATTCGAATTGGTGATGGAAAGCGAAAAAAGTATAGCTTATCGTGATACCCGGGGGCAATGGCGGCTGGCCTGACAGCGGCATGTCGTGACATCGATGCTTTGATTGCATCGCAATTTAGGCTAATTTAGTCAGGTACTGACACTCGCACCTATGCTGTTAGCTCTGCTCCTGATCACAGCTATTGCCGCCGGCGGTTTTGCGGTCACCTATCTGTTCGAGGACGGCGAGCCGTTCCTTTGGCGGTTTGGGGCCGGTACAGTTATCGGTTCGGCCCTCTTCGGCACGGTGTTGTTTGTGTTTGCGTCGATCGGCGGCCTCAGCGCTCTTGTTGCGGCGGCGGCACTGCTGGTGACGTTGGCTCCGACAGTTTTGATCGCAGGCGGTCCGCGGCGTAAGAGATTCCAGCGCGATTGGGACCGGGCCAAAGGTAAAACGCACGGAGCGAGCCCGGCAAAAGCTCTTCGCTTTTTCTACTATGCCGGATTTCTCCTGCTTTTTATTCTGTTCTTTGCTCAGACGATGTACGTTACCGACCAGGGCATATTCACCGGCGGGTCGAACAACCTGGGTGATCTGCCGTTTCATCTCGGCGCGATCTTGAGCTTCACGGACGGAGCAAATTTCCCGCCGCAGAATCCATCATTTGCCGGGGCAAAGTTTTCATATCCATTCGTTGCTGACCTGATCACGGCGGGCTTTATGAGGCTTGGTGTCGGCCTGCGTGAGGCGATGGTCATTCAGAATATCGCATGGGCATTTGGGTTGCTGGTTGTGCTTGAGCGCTTTGTCCTAAAGCTTACCTCCGACCGGCTTACGGCAAGGCTTGCGCCGCCGCTTCTGTTTTTCAGTGGCGGGCTCGGATTCATCTGGTTCTTTGGTGATCTCGGAGTGCAAGGTAAAGGCCTGGTCGAGATTCTCAACCAACTGCCGAAGGATTATACGATCGGTGATGAGTTTCGCTGGGGCAATTCGCTGATCACCCTCTTTATGACACAGCGGAGCCTGCTGTTAGGCATGCCGCTTACGATCATTGTGTTGGGTGCGCTGTGGAAGATCTTCAACTCACCATCGCGCGCGGTGTCCGCCGGTCTCCCGGAGGGCGAGAGCGCTAAGAGCCCAGTCGCTATCGCTCCCGGTCCTGACCCGGTGACGCTCCCGATCTTTATCATCGGCGTTATAGCCGGTACGCTGCCGCTGGTGCATCTTCACAGCCTTGCCGTTTTGTTCGTCGTTACTGGCGTATTGTTTTTCCTGCGGTTTGACCGTTGGTGGTCATTTATCGTCTTCGGTGTTGGGGTTTGCGTGGTCGCCTTGCCGGAATTGGCCTGGTCGCTTTCGGGCAGCGCGTCCGAGACAACGAAGTTTTTCGGCTGGCACTTCGGTTGGGATTCGCGTGACATCAACGTCCTATGGTTTTGGGTAAAGAACACAGGGCTGTTCATTCCGCTGCTGGCTGTAGGCATCTATCTGTTTTGTTTTCTGCAAACCGGGAAAGGCGCGAAAGGCGCAGAAGCGGTGGATCAGAAACCATTCAAATTGCTTTTGTTTTACATCCCGTTCGCCGCATTGTTTATCATATCGAATATCGCAAAACTGGCGCCGTGGGAGTGGGATAATATCAAGGTACTGATCTATTGGTGGATAGGCTCGATACCGTTTGTTGCATTTGCGGTTGCCTGGATGTGGCGAAAGGCCGCAGCCTTGAAGTTAGTTGCCGTTCTTTGCTTTGTTGGGCTGACCCTTTCGGGTTCGCTTGATGTCTGGAGAACGGTTTCAGGCGCTGTCAAAACGCGCGTGTTCGACGCGGACGCGGTAAAGCTGGCCGAAAAGCTCAAATCAAGTGTGCCCGCAAAAGCACTGTTTCTTAATGCTCCGACGTATAATTCCGCGATCGTGCTGACCGGGCGACAGTCGCTCATGCGCTATTCGGGACATCTGTCCTCGCATGGAATAGATTATCTTCCGCGCGAGAACGATGTAAAAAAGATATACACCGGCGGGCCGCAGGCCGAAGAGCTTTTGAATAAATATCAGATCGATTACGTGCTTGTATCGCCGGAAGAGCGAACGGCGATGCGGGCGAACGAGGCTTTCTTTAGCCGATTTCCAGTTGCCGCGGAAGCTGGACAATATAAGGTGTATAAAATTAGGTAGAGGTCTGGTGAAAGAATTTAAGATTCAACCGAAGATCGGGTTTCAGTTTTCAGTTTGTTGGAACCGTAAAATAAGTTGAAAGGGATGGAAGAAAGTACAACCGAGAGAGAACGGAAGTTTGATAAACCGTGGCTTGTGAGCTGCGCGTTGATCACAGTCGTTGCGGCATTTTTCAGGTTTTATGAACTTGGCCTAAAGCCGTTTCATCACGATGAGGGTGTCAACGGCTTTTTTCTAACGTCGCTCTTTCGTAACGGAGCGTACAAATACGATCCGGCAAATTATCACGGCCCGACACTGTATTACATCTCGCTTTTCTTCTCGATGCTGTTCGGGTTGAACACCATTTCGGTACGTGCGAGCGTTGCGATATTTGGCGTGCTGCTGGTTGTGCTCGCATACTTTCTGCGGCCGTTCATCGGCAAGACCGGCAGCCTCGCTGCGGCTTTGTTCCTTGCTCTCTCGCCAGGCATGGTTTTCATCTCTCGCTATTTTATTCACGAGATATTCTTTGTTTTTCTTGCATTGGCTCTGGTGCTTTCGGTGCTGCTTTTCATCAGAAATAAAAAGGCCGGGCCGTTTGCGGTCGTGTGGATGGTCTTACTGCTTTTGGTTTGCTTTTTACCGTCAGGGCTTATGCTGGGTTCGTATCTCGGCGGCACCAGCAGCTCGGCTGTGTGGGCATTTCGGGTCGGGTTCTTTATTGCTGACGCCGCTCTCATCTTTTTCGTAATGCGGATGCTTCTTGGCTGGCGAGGCGGGCGGCCGATCTATCTGCTGCTGGCGTCGGCATCGACAGCGTTAATGTTTGCGACGAAAGAGACGACATTCATCACGCTCGGTACAATGCTGATCGCGATACCTTGCGTGATGATCTGGCAAAAGGTCTATGGTGCGAAAGGTGATGAGGTTGGGACCGACGATTCACTCATCAGTTGGAATAACTTTCGCTCGGCATTGGGCGAAGGCAAAGACCGCTTGATCCTGCTTGCCGCGGTCGCCGTCGTGTTCGTCTACGTGAATGTCCTATTTTTCTCATCATATTTCACTTATTACGAAGGAGTAAGCAAGGCCCTGGAAGCGTATGCGATCTGGACCAAGACCGGGACCAAAGATCATACGCAAAGCGGCTTTTGGGGATATCTGAGATGGAGCTTCGGATACGGGCAGGTGGGCTCGAAACTGGAGACCGCGGTCGAAGCGGCGATCTTCATCCTCGCGGGCCTCGGTACGGCCATAGCATTCTTAAAGGCCCGAAACCGCGTTGCAATGTTCACCGGACTTTGGGCTGTCGGATTGTTCATCGCATACTCACTGATCCCGTACAAGACGCCGTGGCTGGCGCTAAGCTTTATTTTGCCGATGTGCCTGGTTGCAGGTTACGGCATCGACGAAATGGCCCGTTCGAGCATCGTCGCGGTAAAGGCCGCCGGGCTGGCACTTGCCGCCGCCGCTTGCGTGCTTCTTGCCTATCAGACATATGACCTCAATTTCGTAAATTACGATAACAACGACCGAACGTACGTTTATGCCCACACCAAACGCCCGTTCCTGGAAATGATGCGCCGCATTGACCACTATGCGGCAAAGAGCGGCAAGGGACAGGAACTGTCCATCGACATTATCTCACCGGACTACTGGCCGATGGTCTGGTACACGAACGATTATCCGAAGGCCGTCTATCACGGCCGCTTTATCGATACCTCGACCGCCGATGTCATAGTCGCAAAAAAGACCGACCAGGACCGCGAAGTGATCTTGCGCTATTCGGGCAAATATAAACTTGACGGCGTTTATCCGCTGAGGCCGGGCGTCGATCTGGTCCTGCTCGTGCGCAATGACCTCGCTGACCCTGAGACGCAGGACCTTTACCGGATAAAGAATCCTTAAGCGGCGATGCCAACGAGCACAAGGACAGTCCCGATGGCAATGTGCAGAGCATCATCGACTCGGGCCCAGCGGAAATATTTCTCAGGGAAAATGTTTCCAAAACTCGCCGCTGCCTGATACAGGTCGATCAATCCAAAACCAATGTTGAACCTGCGAATGTATGGCTCGTGGTTCGAATAGATGACAAATACACCAATCAGGCCAAAGACAATGTGGAAAACATTATAGGCTGAGGTCCCGCTTGTGAGGCTTTTGCTTTGCGGGATGATGAAACCCAGTATGCCTACGATGACGAGCAGGGGAGCAAAAACGAGAAGCAAGTAATAATTCACCTCATCTGACCTTCCTGAATTGATACACGGGCTTGATGAACTTCGTATAATGTCGGCCAATGGATTCAGCCTTGACAAGCGATCTGTAGGATTCCGCTGGGACCTGAAAATACTGATAAACTCCACCTCGGCGAAGTTCTATTTCAAGGATCCTATTGTCAGGGTCGTATCCGACGGATCGGATACTTGATGATGAAACGCGTTCGCGGGTCATAGCTGTTGCATCGCAGGAGATCTTATATCCGTATATTCCCGATCTTTTCCGGCTTCTTCTCGTTGGTCGGCTTTAGGTAAGGTGCCTCATCCTGTTCCCGTTTTGACCGTTCGCCGGCGGAGTGCCATTTCATCCATTCTGACGGAGCGTCGAATGTTTCGCCGCCGTGGGCAGTGATGCGCCGGCGGATGCGGCACATTACAGGCGTGTTTATGCCGACGCCGGAAATGATAGCCTGGCCTTTGGTCAAAGCGGGAAGTTCGGCAAGCATGGCGCGGCCGGCGCCTTCGACTGATTGGGCGACGGTTTGCTGGTCGATCGGGTTAACGATGCGCATTATTATCTGGGTCATGCACTGCGACAGCACGTCCTGGTCAAGCTTGCCGGGCCGCTGAGTTATCAAACCTATACCGACACCGAATTTGCGCCCTTCGCTCAAGATCTGTTTCAGCACGTTGGTCGAGACGACACTGTGGCCGGCGGGCGCAAAGCGGTGAGCTTCCTCCAATAAAGTAAAAACCGGATAGTCGAGAAAATTCTCGCCCTTGTCCACATGGCCGCCGACGGTCAGCTCGCGAGCTTTGTTCACACGCCTTAACAGCGTGCCGACGATCACCTGTTGCTCGGTCTGTTCAATCTCGGAAAGCTGCAAGATGGTGCAGCGGCCGGGCCGGTAGAGTTCGCTTAGTTCTATATGCTCGTGGGTGTGAAATATGCTGTCCTGCCGGTCGAACCGCGCGTCGAGCCGCCAAAGCAGGCCTTGTATCGAAGAGACATTTCCGCCATCACCCGCATCTTTATCGTCGCGGCCGTACTGCTGCTTCTGCACCTCATCGCGCAGGTCGTGATAGCTGTATAAATATTCGCGGCGGCCTTCGGCCTTCAGGCGGTCCTGCAGGCTTCTAAATGCCTGCCGCAGGAAATGCAGCATTTTGTCGGACGTGCCGTCTGGCAAAAGATATTTCACATCCGCCTCGGTCAATGTAGAAAAACGGACCTTTATTTTGTCCGGTGTGAATATCTTTACCTCAGGTTTGTAACCGTCATCGCCCGCGAACGCATTGTCACCTTGCACCGACGCTATTGTGTGATATTCGCTGTGCGGATCAACGATGAGAACGGCGGCGCGGTTGTAAGACTGCATCAGTTCTTCGACAAGCACGCCGGCCGTGTAGGATTTTCCGGCACCGGTCGAGGCAAGTATCGCAAGATGGGTCGAGACGACATCGCGGACAGAGAGCACCACCGGCACGTCGCCCGGTTCGCGTGTGAGAAGGCTGCCGATGTGCGCCGAGCCCGGTTGTAGAACGGTGCGCGGACTGAGCATCCCGGCCAGTGTTTCGCTTGAAGCAATGTGTACCGGATCGCCCGGCTGCGGCGGGATGCGCGGATTTACGAAATCGCCTAAGCGTTCGCTGAAATACCCGATCGTCGAAACCGTTACTTCATATATCTCAAGATCGCCCTCGATCCCGATCAAGGACGCGACCGCCGCCGGCGGTGTGGCCGGATCAGCCAAAAACGCATCCGGCAAATTGCGCACCAATTTTCGGGCCGTTATTGTCCCAACGATCCGCCGCCGCTCATCGCCGACCTTTGTCTCGTAATGGACAAATTCCCCGATCCGTGTCCGGTCGTTATCGCGGGTAATAAATAGATACTCATGCGGAAGAATCCCCGGGCCCTTTACCGTGCCGGTCAGCAGATCGTTCATGAAAAGCATTTTAATGCCGAACACGATGATTCTCTAAACGGAGAGGCTCCGTCCTTCTGCGTTCTTTGCTTACTAAATTTCAATGTTGGATCTATTTGGCGCTTTCGAACCGGTACTTCTCAAACTTAGGATCGCTTTTAAGTTCATGCTTTCTTAAAAATGTCCATGCATCGAGGTTGATCTGCTCTGCCCGGTCGTAGTAGGAATGTGTGTGGCCTTTTATCTCGGTAAGTTCTGAGTTAAAGCCATTGCTGTTCAGCGTGTCGCGTGTCGAGCGAACTACTGACAACGGGAATGATTCATCATTTGTACCGACAAAGATCGAGATCGGTATTTTGCGTTTCGCCCTTTGAACAAACGAGGCCATGTTAGGCGCCAGCGATCCAGCATGAACGGCTGTCGCGGCAAAGTACTCTGATTCGAGCAACGAGAGAGATATTGCCTGAATGGCGCCTGCAGAATGTCCGAAAAGGTAGATCCGCCGAGCGTCAATTGGATATTTGGCCTTCAAGTTCTCTACCAACGCGTAAATAAAATCCGGTCCGTCGGACTTTGTCCTCCATTCTTCGGAGTTCAACGAGTCCGGCCCGGCGAGCATAACGCCTTCTCGCTTTGCCAGATCCCGCCATCTCTCAACCAGCGAAAGCCCATTGCGCCCAGAGCCGTGAAGTAAAACGATCACAGGCATCCTGGAAGATGGCTCCGACGTTTCCGGTACAAATAGATAGAACGTACGATTCTTATCTTCAAACCGAATAGACTCCTTTCCAATTTTCTGAGCTTGCGCCGAGGCAAGAAGTGTTAAGACTATGATGACTGTAGCGACTAGGTGATTAATTTTCATACAAAGATCGGGTTCGAGAAACCCAGTTGACGCAGGCACTTATTGGAAGTCCCCGCATCGCCGATCAGGATCACGCTCGCCGGCGGCTGGCGG
>CAUJFK010000157.1 GCA_963169175.1 Acidobacteriota bacterium
CCGTGCCACCAAGTATCGTAGGTTGAGTTGGTCGCAACGCCCGAAATTCCCTTTGCCTGAAGGTCCGCTGCCATCTTGTAGCCGACCAGCCCGACCTCGCGCAATATCGACGGTGAAACGCGCGGATTCGGCGGATCAAAAAACGGTGGAATGAAGAACCGTGAAGCGTTCTGTCCCTGCTGGTGAACGTCATACACGATCTCCGGAAACCACTCCTGCCAGAAGAGCTTTGTTACGGCCCGCGTTTCTTTCAGGTTCATCATGAACCAGTCGCGGTTGTCGTCATGTCCGGCATAATGATGATACAGTTCGGGCGGCGAGGTGCCTTCGCTTTTTGTGCCGAGCGTTTTTCGGTACCAATCGGCGACCATCTGTATGCCGTCCGGATTTGGCGACGGGATCAGCAGCAGCACTGTGTTGTCCAATATTTCTTTCGTGTCCGCGTCGTTCGCATTGGCCAACTCGAACGCCAAATTCATCGACATCTGCGATGCAACTATCTCGGTCGAATGGATCGAACACGAAATAGAAACTATCGTCTTGCCGTCCGCGATCAGCTTTGCAAGCTCGGCGTCGTTCGCGACAGTTCGCGGGTCGGCGAGCCGCTGATTTATCGACCGGAACTTATCGAGATTCTTTATATTTCGGGGCGAGGAAATAAAGGCGACGATCATCGGCCGCCCAAGCTCCGACCGGCCGATCTCTTTGACCAGAACGCGATTGCTCGCCTTGTCCAGCTTCGTAAAGTAATCGACTATCTGGCCCCAATCCGCGATGGTCTTGTCATCCGTCGGCTGAAATCCCAGCACCGCCCGCGGCGCCGGCACCTGAGCCGATACTGCCAGCGCGAGGAGGAAACCACAGAGACACAGAGACACAGAGAGCGATAAAAAGTGTACGAGGCTGGCGCGGCGGTCCACAATTGCACCTGCTGTGTTTGGCGTCCCGGAACTCTGTGTCTCTGTGTCTCTGTGGTAAAAGTAGTTATGTCGCATGATTCGGCTAACTTGTCTGTGAAGTTTGGGGAAAACGAGAAACTGGTGTTTCCTGTCGATGAGTCTAACAAATCGCGGCTCGCCGGGAAACTTCGGTACTGGTGGTGCTGGTTTGCGGCCTCCGGGCTGCTGCTGTTTGTCGGTGCACCGGCCGTACTTTTTCTTTGGATAATTAACCGGCGGCTGTGGCTTTATCCGGTGGCCTTGTGGGGAGCAAAAACGTGGCTTCAGGCATGCCGGGCGAAGGTCGAAGTGAAAGGGCTGGAAAATCTGAGCGATGATGAACAGTACGTTTTCATTTCGAACCACCGCTCATATCTCGACACGGCGACGCTCTTTCGCTACGCAGGCAAACGCATTGGCCTTGTTGCAAAAAAAGAGCTGCTCAAGGCGCCTGTGCTCGGCCAGGCAATGCACTTTGTGAACATCATCGCCATCGACCGCTCAAACCCGGAACGCGCCCGTGCGTCAATGAGCAAGGCCCGTGAGGTTATGCGGAATGGCTATTCCTTCGGCGTATTCGCCGAGGGCACAAGGGCAATGCCGGGTGAACTTCTGCCGTTCAAGAAAGGCGCGTTTCACCTCGCCCTTCAAACAGGCCGGCCGATCGTTCCGGTGGCGATAAAAAATTCAGACGCAATGATGGGCAAACGGACCGGCGTTGCACATCCGGGAACTGTCGAAATGACGCTGCTGCCGCCGATCGATACGAAAGAATATTCCGAATCCAACCTGATCGAACTGCTCGATAAAACCCGAACAGCAATAGCCAAAGAATTGCAGCGGTCCGCTCATTAGCCTTTCCATAAACCTCTTCTTTTCGTGTATTTCGTGTCTTAATTTCGTGAGTTTCGTGGTCGGATTCTTTAATCCTTTAACCACGAAAAACACGAAATAAAGACACGAAATCCGCGAAACGAAAGCAATACTAGTGCGCGAGCTTTCTGCAAAAGATCAATCCGGCTTCTTCGCCGTGGGTGTTGGTGTCGGCGTTGGTACGTCCTTGACTATCTCTTCCTCGCCGACAAGCTTCACATCAGACCGGCCGAGTTTATAATCGGTGTAGCGCACGCGGAACTTGATCTTGACCGCCTGCCCGTCCGGGAAAACAAGTTCGTCATCCGATGCCGCCCATGACGGGAACCAGTATTTTCCGTCCACATTTTCGCGAATGGTATCGACAACCGGAAACCGCTGCTTCTTTTCCGGCACCGCCTTGCCTTTTGATTTGACGATCATCAGGTCCTGGTCGTCTACCCAGATGCGGCCCTGAAAATATTTGCCTTCGCCATGCTTGGGGTCGGGCGCAACCTTCGGCGCCACATCAAAGACATACAGATTCAGCTCGTCGATCTTTTCTTTGCCGAGATAGGTGAACGCGTATTGGTTCGCCACCCGCGGTTCGATCGCAAATGGAGTTATGCCGCCCAAATTGTCGATGTCTTCGGTCGTTATAGTGATCTCTTTTACCGTCGAGATCGGCGCAAAAAGGATCTTTTCAAACCTGTCGCCCGCCTGATTGAACGTCAGGTACGAATCGCGCCTGTACGTGCCGGTTATCTGCCCGCCCATCCCGATCGTGGACATCGTCGCATACCGATTAAAGGCGTAAACATTCAACGCCTCGCGAAATAATCCTTCATTTTCAGTAAACTTCTTGACGATCCTATCAACTTCAGCCGGCGGCAGATCGACCTTGACAACATTGGACGCGGCCTGCCCAAAAAGCTGAGAAGCAGCAAAGCAGAAAGTAAACAGCACCGGAAATATCAATTTTTTCATCATTCTTCCATTCGGCCTAAACTAGCGGCCTGTATTTTGCATGTAGTTTCTTGCCGGTCTCGTGACCTTTGCGACCTTTGTGTCTGCCCTTTGCGCATTTGTGTTAGAGGTTTTAAACACAAAGACCACGAAGTTGAAGACGCAAAGGGCACAAAGGCACTTGCGATCCAATGCTACAGCCCACGAGCATAAAGATGCCAAAAAAGCCCTAAAAGTTTACACAAGCGTGTGTCTGTGTCACCGCCAATTCCCGATCAGGATAAACGGCGACCAAAAATAAGGGTGGGCAAACCTTTTCGACGGTCCGTTTACCGGCCGCGTCGGCTTCGCACCTGCAGCCATGTCCGGCTCGCCAAGCAGTGCAAGCTGTGCCTGCCGCAACGCCTCGGCCTTGGTCAAGTCCGGTTTTAGATAATTGCCGTAAAATCCTACCATCAGATCGCGTGTGCTTTCATCATCGACGGGCCACAAGGTCGCCATGATCGCCCTCGCACCCTTTCGCTGCGCCAGCACTCCGAGCCCTTCGATCTCGCGGCCATCTGCCGTTTTTCCGCCGTAGCCTGTATCGCATGCCGACAGCGTTAACAACTCAACTCCCGCAAATATGTTGTCCGAACTCTTCACCTGTGCAAGCGTCAGCTTCTCACCGTTGCCCATCAGCAGATACGAATTCAGCCCCTCGGCCTTTGTTCCGGGGATAAAGACAAAATGCGTTGCCGCGTGCGTGAACGGATAGGCTGCCCCGAGCGACTTCCTGAACTCGGCGTACGTAAACTTTTCGTCCAGAAGTTCCTTTCCCGCGATCAAGCCCGGACGGCCGTTAGCTTTTCGCTCGACCGACGGATCGTTAACGATCGCACCCAATTCCATCGGAACATTCGCGAGCGCATCCAACTTCCCCAAAGGCTTGCTCGTCCCAACCCCAAACGCATGCCACTGCTGCTTATTCACCGGTTTGAACGCAAGGTCCTGCCGCCCGGCCAATGCAAGAACGACGCTCGCGTATCGCTGCACAACATACCCTTGCTTTGCATCCCACAAAGCGGCAACGGGCACGTAGCGAAGGAATTTATCCAGCGACCAGACCACCGTCCGAATGTTTGCCGCCGCGAGGTCCTTCTCAATGGGCTTTACCAATTCATTATAAAGCGTCTGTGCCGCCGGCCGAGGGTCGCTCCGTTCAAACCGCACCTTTACGGTCTCCGACCGCAGATCGTCAACCAGTTTTCTGAGCTGTGCTTCCGGTATCTTACGCACATAACCACGCTGTGAATTGGCAGTGGTCACAATGACCGCGAGGCTCTCCGGCCCGACGACGGTCGAGACAACTGCCGTCCGCGGATCTTTCCATTCCCTGATAATGGCACGCGCACCGCGTTCGCCGGTCGGTTCAGGCGGTATGCGAAGCGAAAGCTGGGCCTCGACCTTAGCGACCGCGGCCTGCATCACTGCCGAGGCCTTGTTAAGCTCTGCGTTCGCCTCAGTGATCGACGTCGAAACCGCCGCACGTTTATCCGACGGCGCAATTGCTCTCTCGATCTCGAGCTTTTCTATCTTCTTGCGGGCAGTATCCAGATCTCGAGATGCGGATCCAGAAAGATCCAACGCCGTTTTCTCGGACGCGGTGAAACTCACACGATCATCAAGCGACGCAACCACGCTGCCATCGCGGTTCACGAACTCAAAATATTCCTCATCTTTCAGCATGCGGATGACACGTTCAGCCTCATGATACCGGTGCTGCTTTATCAACAATTCGGCAAGCGTCCGGTACGCATAGTCCACCGTCGAAAGAAAGCTTTTCTGAATATCGGTGTCAAAGGTCCTGATGCCGCCGCGAAGGCCCTGCAAAATATTCACAGCCTGCTTTCCGTAGAGAGTGGCAAGGCGGGGACGATCAAGGATGTTCCACGACACCATCAGATTATTCAGGACAATGGCCTGAGCCCGGAGGTCACCTGAAGATCGATGAAGCTCAAGCGCCTGATCGAACATGCCGATCGCCTTTCGCTCATCGCGGAGCGAGTGGTATGCCGCTCCAAGATTCTGAAGGGTAATGGCTTCAGCGGTTCTATTGCCGGACGCGCGGCTTAACTCCAGGGCCTTCGTGTATTCGCCGATCGCTTTCGCGCCGTCACGGGCTTGAAGAAGCAGCGTACCGCGATTGTTGAGCCCCACTTCCTCAAAACTCTTATCAAGCAGACCGGCCCGTTCGTAAAACTGTTGAGCTTTAGCCTTATCGCCTTTCAAAGCCTCCGAAAGCCCGATATTGTTCAGCACAAACGCCTGGCCCCGCTCGTTGTTCAGCCGTTCCATTTCGGCGAGCGCCTTACGATAGCTTTCCAGCGCTTTGTCGTTCTCACCCAGGCTGTTATTCAGGAAGCCTGAATTTATCATGGTCACGGCCCATTGCTGTTTATCACCGGTCTTGTCCGTAAGTTCGAGCGCCGCCGCAAACTCGCGGGCCGCGGCCGTGTATTCGCCAAGCGCACTTTCCAGCAGTCCAAGGTTGTTCAGAGTGACGGCGGTGAGCACGTCATTTTTCGCCTCTCGGGACTTTGCCAACGCCTCGTCCAGGTCCTTTCTCGCATTTTCCCCGTCTCCGGCCCTCATATAAAAGAGCCCGCGGTTTCCGAGAAGTATTGCCTCGCCGATGGTATTCCCTTTCATTCGTTCCAATGCGTCTTTGTAACTGGCGACAGCATTGACACGATCACCTAAAGCGGCATAGGCATCCCCGATGTGATTGAGCATATATGCCTGATCAGCAAAGAAATTCTTTTGTTCGCAGATCTGCAGTGCACTTTTGTAGTAGCTGACGGCCCTCGCGTAGGCCCCAAGACGGAGGTGCGCATCTCCGATAAGCTTTAACATCGACTCCATGCCGAACTTGGAATCGCTCTTTTCGACAAGGGCAAGGCCACGGTCGTAGAAATCGAATGCCTCAGCCGTTTTGCCAAGCTCAAAATATGCGCCGCCGACAAAGAACATCGCAAGCGGCACAGAGTCAGCCACGTCCGGTGAAGTTTTCAGCAGATCAAGGGCTTTTAGTTGATATTCGAGGGCGGTCTGTTTCTCACCAAGATTGGAATACGCGGTCCCGGTCTGAGATAGTAAAGCCGACCTTTCGACCAGACCGCCTGCGTCGTCCGCGAGTATCTGCGCCCTTTTCGAAAGTTCAAGCGCCTTTCGGTTCTCGCCAAGCTTCATAAAAGCGCTGGCCGATTCGAAAAGCATCTCGGCTTCGTCAAGTTTGTCGCCGAGTTCGGCAAACATAGCACTTGCCTCTTCAGCTTTTGCAATGGATTCACGAAGTTCGTTTGGCGCCTGGCGCCGATTCGAGAAGGCCTTGCGCGCGATCTCTTTTGCCCGTTCGCGGTTTGCCTTGATCTCCGCCGTGTCGTTCGGTTTGCCGTTTGGACTGGTTTGAGACTGTACAACGTCAGTCCATCCAGCAAGGATGGCGATCCAAACAACCAGCGTTACAACCAAGCTAAACCGAAACCATCCATTAGATCTCTTTCTCATCCTCCGTTCCTCCCGCCTGACCGGTCATTTCGCCGTAGGCCTCAGATATTTCTTTCTTATATTGCTTTTTGAAAAAGTCCTTCGCCTTATCGAACATCTCGGTGGCAAGCACGCCGAGCATTACGGGGGCGAAAAAGGCCCAGTGGGAAAATGACCAATAGGTAAAAAAGCTGCACACAAATGAAAGAACAAGAATGAACGGAAGGCTCAAGAGAGCTGCCTTGCGCCACGGAAACAGGTGGAACAGAGCCATCAGCAGCACGCTGTCAAAGGCGAGCAGCAGGACAAGGGTTACCGCACCAGGCGGTTTAACGCCGCCGCCGCGCAGTTCGGTTTCGATGACATTTGCATTGATGGCAAAACCGTCCATCATCCCGAGTGGCGTCATTCGCGTGTCCTCGGTAACGAATGACCCGCTGACGAGCACTATCTTGTCTTTCAAAAGGTCCTTATTTTCCCAGCCGCCGTCAGCGAATTTAATGATGTGCGAGGCCGGTACCCTGATCCTTCCTTCACCGTCCGCACCACGTGAAAAGCCGATCGTCAGCATCTCGTCGTTCGCCTGAAGTTCGGGAAGCTTGATCCCCGAACACCGTTCGCGGGCCGTCTCCAATATCGACCATGCGAATGAAGGTGCAATGCCGTCGGTAGTTTTGATCGATCGCGTGTAGTAGCGGGTAATACCACGCTCGGCTATCGTCCGCGGCAGGCCCCATCTGATCGGAGTTTGGGCGGTCGAAGGAAACGGGTCTACTCCAAGTACTGGCTGCATGGAGATGTTTTCGCCGCTTCGAAAATCACGGACCCATACAAAATTACCGAGCGGCTTCGATCTAAGGTGGCCAAATTGTTCAAAACCGGTGTCGATGTCCACGCCGACCGCACAGGGTTCGCCGCCAGCTACCGCATCGATCAGGCGTTCAAATGCCGCTGGTTGCAAAGGACTTCGCTGGCCGCCGAAAACCTGAGCAAGATCGCTTTTGTCGATATCCACGATAACGACATTGCTGTCTTCAGCGGGCATGGACGTTCGCATCTGAATGTCCAGAAACATGCGTTCCAGTTCCGAGAAAAGGCCCGCGCGATTCAGCAGGAATGTGAACAGCAGGGCGAGCATCATCAGCGGCAATGCCTTGATCAAACGCTGCCAAAAGCTTTTCTTTTGTTTATTTTTCGTCGGTGTTGACGCTGAACGCTTTTCTATCTCGCCGTCCCCGGTCTGTGTCGGCCTGGCATTTCGACGAATTCGTTTTCGCGCCATCGGTAAGCTCTATTTCGGTGGTCTCTGGGCCAGGCTTTCAAGTGCGGCACGCAAGAAACGGCGCTTGGTCTCGGGCCTGACCGAAGTTTCCCATTCATCGGTTATCTTACGCATTTCCTGAAATGCAGCCTTGTTTTTTTCACTATCGGCCGGCGCTGTCACAAGGATCCACGACGACGCCGTTGGCTCAAGTCCGCTCCCGTTGCTGCGCATCAGGTTGATCTCATAAAGCCCCGGCTTAGGCCCAGAGACGATCACATCTTTGCCAAGCTTCACAGGCTGGCCCCATTCGCCCGCCGCGGTAGTTCTCACCGTTCGCCAGCGTATATACTGAACGCCTTCAGGTTCAATTATCGAGCTAAGATTCACCTTCCCATTGGCATACTCGACCACGCCCTCCGGCAGCCCGCCGCTTCTGATCATGTTCGAATCGTCCCTGTACGGGGAGCCAAAGACCGTCGCCATCACGGCCTGAAACCAGGACCGTGGCCCGGATGTGCTCGCTGCACGCGGAAGCGGGACAATGCCTGAGCAATTGCTGCTGCAGTTCTGGCTTGCGATCACTTTGCTCTGCAGGTTTGCGATCGTGATGTAATCATCGGGCGACGCGGAACGGCGTCTAACGATACCGCCGGCCGGCAGCTTCTGCCCCGGTGCGAGGCTGGCGGCAGTATTCCCCAACGTCCAAGTCCCGCGGCGTTCCAGTACATAGGCGACAGTCGATTGCGCAGGAATAGCTGTCGCCGCAAACAGCACGGCAGCAAACACGCACAGACCGCGGGAAGACTTGTTCATTCTCGACTAACTCCGGGTGATGACGCGGAGTATAGCAGAGAGTTGGGGAAAAATAAATGATTTTTCGGGGCGCGAAAGAACCGGCCATTCGAACGGCCGGTTCTGCGAAAATGATCTAATTCTGTTAAATGCTCAGTCAACAAACTCTAGATCGACAGCGTGCGGGATTATGCCGTGTTTGTGGCCTTCTTCAAGGAGCAGACGCACTGCCTCGCGGCCGCGGTCGCCGTAATCTAGTGTCAGGTCATTGACCCACATTGCGACAAAGCGGTCAGCCAATTCCGGCGGCATATCGCGGGCAAACTGCATTGCGTATTGAAGCGCGTCCTCACGATTTTCCATCGAATACAAAATGCTTTCATGCAGTTTGTGCGAGACCTGTTTCATCAACTCGGGCCCGAGGTCGCGGCGGATGACGTTGCCGCCCATCGGCAGCGGCAGGCCGGTCTTTTCGTGCCACCATTCGCCGAGGTCAAGCACCTTGTCCAGGCCTTCCTGCTTGTAGAAGAGCTGGCCTTCGTGAATCAGCAGCCCGGCATCCACTTCGCCTTTCTTAACAGCGTCGATGATCTGGTCAAACGGTACGATCTTGTAATCGAAATCCTGGTTATAGATCCGCAGGGCGAGAAAAGCACTCGTCAATTCACCGGGAATGGCGATCGTCATTTGCCCAATCTCTTCCGGCTTTCGCGGCTCTTTTGAAACAAGTATCGGTCCGTATTTGTCGCCAATGCTCGCGCCGTGCGGCAGCAAGGCATATTTGTCGGCAACATAGGCATATGCGTGAAACGATATCGCCGTCACATCGTAAACACCGTTCCTGGCGTCTTCGTTCAGCGACTGTATATCTTTCAGCGTGTGTTCAAACTTCAATCCGTTGGTCTCAAGCTTATTAGTAGCCAGGCCGTAAAACATGAACGCGTCATCCGAATCCGGCGAATGGGCGACAGAAATTGTCTTCATCTGGGGCTTTGTCCCGAAATCTGTAGGCATAACTCAAAACTGCGAGTAGTGAACCGCGGTGTCGTAGAGTAATTCTATCTTACCGCTTTCGCTATGTTTCGCAACAAGCAAAAGCAAATCATTTTTCATCTCGGCAAAATCAGCACTGGACTCGTTTGGCATATACGACGCAGACAGAACGCGTCCGAGCAGCCCGTCAAAGTCGAGGATCTGTGAATTAGAAAAAATGCGCGTCTCGAAGTCCTTTTGGAAAAAGCTCTTAAGCGTGCCCCGGTCGATATGGTCATGCCGGACCTGCGCGTAATCGAGAGCAAACTTCTTGAGAAATTGCTCATACTCGATTAGAAATGCGTTGCTTTCAAGCTTTCGTTCATTCCAAACAAGGGCAACATTTCGGCCCGGCTTTAGTATCCGCAGAAACTCACGCCGTGCCGGGCCCCGTTCAAACCAATGGAACGCCTGGGCAGCCGTTACAAGATCGGCCGAACCTGACGCAAGGCCTGTGTTCTCAGCAGTTCCATCGATCGAACGAAACCGCGCATACGCCGCAAGAAATTCCTCCGCTGCCGCCCGCATCGGCCCGTTTGGCTCGACCCCGTAAACTACATTTCCATTCTCAAGAAAAAGCCGTGCGAAAATGCCGGTTCCCGAACCTACGTCCGCGATGACAGAATCCGGCGTCAACCCCATCTCATCGCGAAACAGCTCAAGCACCTCTCGTGGATACGACGGACGGTACTTCACATAATTCGCGACCCGATCCGAAAATCTTTCGACGCTGCTTACCATCGTATCCTCGACCGATTTCTACTTCTTTGTGAACTCCGTGTCCATCCTTTGCGCCCTTTTGTTAACGGTTTTCTGTTCCCACTAAAATCACGGAGTTGAATACACAAAGTGAACAAAGGTACTTGCGATCCAATCGTTAAAGTCCGCTAGTCACCTGCAATGAAAGCAACCATCTTCCAGGCGCCGCGTTTTTTCTCAAACCCGGCACGGTAATCGATCGGGCTGCGGACAAATTCGTTCTTTATCCAGCCGGAAATGCCGCCGAGCGTTTTCACCTTGCTCCAACCGCGCGTTTCGCGGATCTTTCCCGCCTCAGTTTCCGGGTCCGTTTCCGCCGTGACGATGTTGTAGGACAGTTGTGCGATCACGCGCGAATCGGTGCTTGGGCCGGCACGCAGATTTACGTTGGACCCGAATACCACCTCGTGTGTGAAAGCATCGAGGTCCTCGGGAAACGAATTAAATGTGTAGGGGGCGTAAAATAACTTTGCGGCCGGCTTTTCCTTCCACCATGTTCCGCCGTTTTTTATCACGGTTAGAAACTCTGCCCAAAACTGCGAATTCTTTGAGTTGATCTTCCATATCCGCTTGAAATCGGCAATGCCCGAATCGCCGCCGAAACTCAGGCTTATTTTTGGATCAAGAATGCTCAAAATAAATGCTGCGTCCTTTCGTTCGGCCGCGGCGATCAGCTTGGTGCGAAATGCGAGAAACGACGCATCCTTGGCCGCCTCATCGACCGGCCTTACATACCGTTCCTGGCCAAAGCCAACGCTGGCAAGAGCGATGGCCAGCAAAAGTATCATTACGGTTTTCATAGGCCTTATTCTTCGACGATCTCGTCGCCGGTCCATTGCGTTTTGCGTGAATGAGGAATGTCGAACTGGTCCAAAATGCGATAGCACAGATGATCGACAAGGTCCTCTATAGAATCAGGACGGTGATAGAAGCCCGGACTTGCGGGCAAAATTCGCGCACCGGCACGGGAAAGTTTCAACATATTCTCTAAATGAATGGAGTTGTACGGCGTTTCGCGCGGAACTAGCACAAGTTTTCGGCCTTCTTTCAGCGTCACGTCGGCCGCCCGATGGATAAGGTTCGTTCCCGCGCCGCTCGCGATCGCGCCAAGCGTTCCCATCGAACACGGGACTATCAGCATACCCGCCTGTTTATATGACCCGGACGAAGGCTTCGCGGCAAAATTGTCCAACCGCCAGAACCGGATCAGCCGCGACTCCGGCTCAAGGCCGAGCCAATCGTTTATCTGATGTAGCGCGGGATCCTTCAAATTCACGCCCAACTCAACTTGCGCAACGGTCGCCGCCGTTGATGACATGATCAAATTGATGCGTTCAACAGCCTCGCTCGCCGCCAATAACTGCAGCGTCCGCCACGCATATATCGCCCCCGAAGCACCGGTGATCGCAAAGGTCAGTTCCATATCGAATAGAGCAATACTACCATTTCGCGATTTTTGTGATCAGGATTTTCGCCCGTAACCAGGAAACCACTTTCCTTTCGTGTATTTTCGTGTCTTGTTTTCGCGTGTTTCGTGGTCATAATTCTCGCCCATTACCACGAAACCGCTTTCTTTTCGTGTATTTTCGTGTCTTGTTTTCGTGTGTTTCGTGGTCATAATTCTCGCCCATTACCACGAATCCACTTTCTTTTCGTTTATTTTCGGGTTTGTTTCGTCTTTTTCGTGGTCAAGATTTTCGCCCATTACCACGAAACACACGAAGGCAAGAGACGAAATGCACGAAAAGAGGCGATGGTTTCACGCCGTTGCTCACGCGCGGGTTTCTGCATTTGGTATTCTATCTTTTTAATATGAACACCGAAGATCTCAAAAAGATCCTTGCCGAAGTAAAAAGCGGCGAACTGTCTGAAACAGATGCCGCCGCGGGGATAAAAGATCTTTCTTTCGAAAACATCGGCTACGCCCGCGTCGATCACGGCAGGGCCGAGCGGCAAGGCTTTCCCGAGGTCATTTTCGGAATGGGCAAAACGCCTGAGCAGATCTGCGGCATTTTCGAAAAGGTCGTCGCTCGGGCCCCGAACGTTCTGATCACCCGCACCACGCCCGAAGTTTTCGGCCAAATCCTCAATGTCCACACCGAAGCCGAATGGCACGAGTCAGCCAAAATTATCCGCGTTTTGCGCGACTCGACAGATCTTGGGATCGGAGAAATAACCGTCTGCACGGCCGGCACAAGCGATATTCCCGTCGCTGAAGAAGCCGCACTCACGGCCGAAGCGATGGGCAACCGCGTCAATCGCATTTGGGACGCGGGCGTCGCCGGAGTTCACCGCATCCTTGCCGAACGGGCACGGCTGCAAAACTCCCGCGTCGTCATCGCCGCCGCCGGCATGGAAGGAGCTCTGCCGTCCGTCGTCGGCGGCCTCGTCGCCGTCCCGGTCATCGCACTGCCAACCTCGATCGGCTACGGCGCCTCCTTCCACGGCCTCGCCGCATTGCTCGGAATGCTAAACTCCTGCGCCTCAAACGTAACCGTAGTAAACATCGACAACGGCTTCGGCGCCGGTTTTGTTGCGAGTTTGATAAACAGAAAGTCAGTACCACCTGCGTAAGAGGCGGCAAATTTTCTTAAACTGCGGAGCAGTGGCAGAATTTAGCCGCGGGTGGAGCAAAGCGGAACCTGTGGCTAGGTTGAAAACGAGACTATAGCCCACGTAGTGGACGACAGAGGGGCATGTAACATCTACTACTTTCAATAAGTTAGCGAAAGCCTGCTGCCCGCAACGCGGGCTTTGAGATATAGGCTCGACTAACCCAACGTTTCGCTTCGCTTCACGTGGGGCTGCAAATATGTCGCTGCCCCGCAGCTTTTTTAGGGGTTTGACACAGCCTCGTAAGCGGATGGGTTCTTCTACGGTCGCGATCGTCTAAAACTAATTTTTTTTCTTATTCCCGAATAGGCATTAGCTCACCCGTAAACAAACTCTTGCCGGCAGTGGCGGTTCGATAGCCATAGATCAGCAGGAAGGCGATGACGGCATAGTAAGGCAGCGCGTGGGCGGCGTACCAGGCAGAAAGGTCGGTTGAAAAGGGCACGTATGACATCATGCCGTTCGCGATAAAAAACGTGACGGTCGCGAGCAGGCCGAGCCGCGTTACGCAAAAGATCAATAAGGCAGCATCAGCTGCCGCAAACCATACGTCTATCGCCAGATGCTCGGAGCCGATGAGCGACAACAGCGTGATCACAGCCCAGGCGAGCGTCGATGCAAGCCACTCACGCCTGACGATCGCAACAACCAGCGTGATAACGAACATTAATGAAAACGCGGTCATAAGACCTTGGTAAACAGACTCAGATACGTCTGCCATCGCACCACGCAGCGAAAGCAGAATTAGACCCCTGCTCGACCTCAGATCATAGCTCGGATGACCGAACAATGTTGGTGCGAGTATCCAGAGACGGCTTAGCAGCGAGCTAACCAGCCCGAGAAGCAGTCCGAACAGAACGTCACGGCCGATCAGTGGATCGCGCAGGTCATTTGTCATCAGGCGGTTCCAGGAAATGATCTTTGCGGGCCAGCGCCTTCGAACAAACGGCTCGAGAGCTATATATGCAGTATAAATCAATGCTCCTGTGAGCAGGGTATTTGCGACTGCTCTAAAGAAGCTTATGTTCATGCCCATCAGATCAGCTACATGGTGTGCCCTCATTGCCCAACCGAACATCGATATTAAGAAGACAAAAAGTCCGAGACGAAACGCTCCCTTATAGTCCCCGATCCCTAACCGGTAATTGCGTCGAGCAAGCATCACGAACGCAAAGATAAAGCCGAATACCGCCGCGACAGCAATATAAGACCCGGGTCTGCTGAGCGGTGATACGGCTTCTTCGACTTGGCGGTATGGCTTGTCCCACGGATAAACGGTGCTAAAGAACACGGGCAGACCGTTATACGATGCGGTCTCGATCCTGATCGGGATATCGGGGGCACCCGGTGCAAACCCTGTCCATGCAGCCCTCTGGTCTGAGTTGACCTCCGGGACCCATTGCGGCTCGGCCGCAGTAAAATTCGCCGGATCGAGCCCCGCAGCGGCAAAGAAAATGTTCCAATCGAATTTCGCTTCGTGTCTTGGCTCCGTATCCAAGTGCGGCGGAACGGCAACAAATTCATATAGCTTGCCTTCCATATCCAGCGCGGTCAATGTCATACCCGAAACGGTCATCGGGGGATCGAAAACACCGGCCGCCGGGCCGCTCCAACCTATCAGGTATGCGGGACTCTGGCGGTAATAGTAAACAAATGCCGGCGGGTTCATGGTCGTTAGCCGATCCCACCGGCCTGGCGAAGGATCGTTTTCTTTCAGATAACGAGGGAAACCGACCTGTTGCGTCAGTTCCTCGGCGGAATCGTTGCCATCTTTATATCCGAACGAACGAGTCAGTTCCCTGGCTTTTACGCGCAGAACCTCAGGCGAATTGGTAAGCGGGACACGCCGATAAAGATACGTTTTGCCTGTAACCCAAACAAGTATGCCAACCGTCGCAATGACGCCTACCACTAAAGCCGCTGCCACGACGGGACGCAGCGAACCGACCTTTGGCGCGGCCGCGACCATCTCGGGCGAAGGCGTTTCGCCCATCGCAAGTGCAGCGGCCAGCGGATCGCCACCCGGCAAAGACGCTGCAACGGATATCGCGGATTCCGGACGGTCGCTCGGGTCTTTTTCGAGACACCGCATAATGACGCGTTCGACGAGCGGGTCGAGATTGCTGACGTGGCTCGATGGCGAGGTGACCGACTTATCGCTGTTCCTAAGTTTGATAAGCTCGGGCAGGCTCGCGGCATCATAAGCGCGTTTGCCGGTGAAGATCTCGTAAAGCACCAGCCCGAGCGAATAAATATCGCTCCGCGTCGTCAGAGGCTTACCGGCAAGCTGTTCGGGCGACATATAGGCGGGCGTGCCCGATCGAATTTCATCCGCGCTCAATTGTTCGGCAACGGCCGCGAGGCCAAAATCGGTGATCTTCGCGTTGCCCTCGGCGTCGATCATCACATTCGCCGGTTTTAGATCGCGATGGATCACACCCTGCTTATGCGCCGCGGCAAGGCCGGCGCAGATCTGACGCGCAATCTCGACCGCCTTATCCGCCGGCAGCCGCCCAAATCGCTTCAGCACCGACGCCAGCTCTTCACCCTTGATGAACTCCATGCACAGAAAGTGATGGCCATCCGCCTCACCAATGTCATAAACACGGCAAACATAAGGATGAGCGATCTGGCGTGCGACGCGCACTTCCTGGCGAATGCGTTCGAGTGCGGGTTCGTCGTGAATGAGAGATTCGGGAAGGAATTTGAGAGCGACGGCCTGTTTGAGCGTCAGGTCCTCGGCACGGTAAACCTCGCCCATTCCGCCGCGGCCGATCAAATCGATTATCCGATAACGCGATGCCAAAACCTGCCCCGGCAAAAAGCGTCCGCCATCCAAAGTTTCATGCGAGAGGCTGGTAACAGAGCGTCCCGATGTCTTTGGCCGCTCCGCATCCGATGGCAGCCGCCGCGTCGCATCATCGCCCGCACCAATAGGCGCCTGGCACAAGGGACAAATTGTAGAATTTTCAGGAACAGGTTGAGCACAAGCCGGGCATGTTTGCATGTGCCGAAATAATACGCGATTTCCTTATCTATCAGAAATGCGTTTTTAATTTTGGAAATTTGAACGAACAATGACTTCCAATAGAACCAGCCGGCCTCCTGTCAGAACCGGGAGTGGTAGCGACTGGGTTCTTCTAACTACGGAGTTCGGAGTTCGGTTTCCAATATCAACCCGCCACGTAACCGCTAACCTTCCACCCTAATCCTCGCCGCATAATTCGCGATCGCCTGCTCGCGTGTTTCCCCGTAAGCATAACAATCGCTCTCCTCGACACTAACAAACTCCGGCCCGACAACGCAGTAACCACTCCCGTCCAGAAAAATAAGCGTCCCGCCCGGCCCACGTTCCGCCTGGACATCGGGATCGTGCATTAACTGTTCAAATTCCGCAGTCATTGCGATTCTTCCTCCGGCGGAGCGATCAGGCTGCCGTGATGGGCGACGATCTGCCATTTGCCGCCGCGTTTCATCCAGATGTGCGTGCTGCGAAATTGAATATTCCTCACACCCGACACCATCGAACGATGCGTCATCACCGCCGTATTGCCATAGATGGTCACCTTGTATTCGTCGGACTTGACCATGTCCGCATTCGGCACGACCGAGGCGATGTACTGGACCTTGTTCTGCACTTCGCCCCGCTGCGTCGTCCCGACAAAATCATCCGCCACCAACGCCCCGGCCGCCCGCTTGTCACCCTTTAATTCCGCAGACGTCCACGCCTTGTCCAACTGGATCAACTTATCCTCAACGCTGCCCTTTTTATACTGCCCAAAGGCGATCGAGGAAATGCCCAGGATCAGCACAAGGATAGAAAGGATATATTTCATAGTCATTTGCCTCTCCCTGTTCCCCTCCTTGGAAAAGGAGGGGTGGCAGTCCGCGTCTTTCGCGGGCTGACGCGCGTGGTTCGATCTTCAGTTCCTGTCACTGTGGATATGAACCCGCTTCCCCCTCATTTCAAATACTTCTTAAAATGCCCAAGCGTCCGCTCCCATGCTAATTTTGCGGCTTCGGCGTCATAGCGCGGCGTGGTGTCGTTATGGAATCCGTGCTGCTTGCCTTCGTACATAAAGCTCTCAAACTTTTTCCCGTCCGCCTTCAGCGCAGCCTCATACGCGGCGATGCCTTCGTTCAACCGCGTGTCGGCCCCGGCGTATTGGAACATCAGCGGTGCAGATATCTTCGGCACATCCGCGACGCCGGCCTGCCGTCCGTAGAACGCGACGCCGGCATTCAAGTCTTTACCAAGCCGCACGGCCAACTGATTCACCATCCCGCCGCCAAAACAGAAACCGACCGCGCCGAGTTTGCCCGTACTATCAGGCCGTTTTTTCAGCCACATCGCCGCCGCGACAAAATCTTCGGTCATCTTCTTGCCATCGACCGTGCGAAACAGCGCCACGCCTTTCTGCTCATCGCCCGGATAACCGCCGACCGATGTCAGCCCGTCCGGTGCAAACGCCATGTAGCCGCCCTTGGCCAACCGCCGTGCCACGTCTTCGATATACGGATTCAGCCCGCGGTTTTCGTGAATGACCAGCACGGCCGAAAACTTCTTCCCCTTCGCCGGCCGCGCCAGATAACCCTTGATCGACCCGTTCCCCGCGGGCGATTCAACCGTCTCATAACCAACCCGCAGGTCCTTGTCCTGCGGATCGACCGTCTGTGCCCACGCAAAGTTCGGCGTCAAACTCTCAAATATCGCCGCCGCCGTCAGCCCGCCAACCGCAAACTTCCCAATGCTATTCAAAAACGCCCGCCGGTCCATCTCTCCATGCTGGTACTCATGAAAAAGGTCCAACAACTCCTGCGGATACTCATCAGCCGTTCTACGTTCCATATTTTTCTCCTCGTGCGAAAAGAATACTTGAGGTTGCAAGTGCGGTCAAAATGCCAGAACCGCGAGGGGCAGCGACCGGCCTCTCCTTGTTCCCCTCCTTGGAAAAGGAGGGGTGGCAGTCCGCGTCTTTTGCGGACTGACGGGGTGGTTCGACCTCCTCTCAGACCCGCGATCGGTTTCCGATGCCCTTCTGACCCAGATGAGCACAGATCGGCCCGCGAATATCGCGAATTGATGCGAATGAAAATGATCGTGTAAATTAGCGTAATTCGCGGGCAAAAGAGAAAGAGGCCGCTCGCGATTCTGACTTGTACAAACCGCGGCGAAGTCGCAATGATCTTCCTCGACGGCCGCCCCTGGCTCCTCGACATCCGCTCCCAAGGCTACGGCGAAGACAACAACTGGAACGGCCTCACCCACGAAGACGTCCTCCAAGACCCCGACACCACCTTCGTCTGGTCAAAATGGGAACCACTGGAATTGTGGCCGGACAATTGACCAAGCTGCCGCATAGCGGCAAAGTGACTGTAGCCGTGGGTTTCAACCCACGGGCCACAACAGAAAGAAAACATGTCGCGTCAGCGACAATTGACCAAATGGCAAACACTTTTTCACAAATCTATTTCCATTTTATATTCAGCACAAAGAACCGCATTGATTGGATAAGCCCAGACATCGAAAATCGAGTCCGGGCTTATATCGGAGGAATTGCTCGCAAGCATAAAATGACCGCTATCCAAGTCGGCGGCATCGATAACCATGCCCACGCCTTGATCGGTTCACCGCCTTCGCTATCACCAAGCCAAATTGCAAAATACTTGAAGGGGGATTCTTCGAAATGGATCCATATTGAATTTCCGGAAATGCGCAATTTCGCGTGGCAAGATGGTTACGGCGTATTCTCCGTCTCTCGGTCTGAGATAGACCGTGTTGTTCGTTACATTCAAAATCAGCGCGAGCATCATAGTAAACAAACATTCGAAGATGAATATTTATCATTATTGCGTCTTCATGGGATCGAATACGATGATCGTTTTTTGTTTGGATAAATCAATCGTCGCTGACGCGACGTGCCTCCGTTCATCAACCTCCGTGGGTTAAAACCCACGGCTACAATCAAGCATCGCTACGCGATGAAGAGCTTCACCGAATGTCACAGGTTGATCTGATACTGAATTCTTCTCGTTCGAATAATCTGCTCAAGCTCTGGCACCGACAGGAGCGCGTGGGAGAGGGATTTGGGATTAAGGCACACGAAACAGAAGCTAAATTTACTTCCGAGGCGTTCGCCGAAATCGAATTCATTTTGGGTTGCGCCGAAGAAGAAACCTTTGGGATTATTTGGAAGAAAGGCCCGCGTGCATTTGAGTTCGATTAGCGTGACCTCGCCTATGTGGGTTTCGATTGCCTCGATCGAAAGTTCGGCTCCGGCCAATCGTGGAACCAGCACCATATCAAATGATCTTGCAAAATTTTTTGGCTGGTCGAGCAATTCCAGGATTCGTTTACGCTCGTAACTATTGACGAAAAAGAACCCTTTGTTCAGGGACTCCATGTACTGGATTCCTTCTTTTTCCGTCGCATTGTTTTTGCGAGTGATTGTGAACGACTGGTCGGGCATCAGCGTTCACCTCGCTTCGTATTGAAATCAAACAACTCGGAAACGCTTAATTCAAACGTCGCGGCAAATACACCAATATTCGACAGCGAAATATTTCGTTCGCCGCGTTCGATCATGCCGATGTAGGTGCGGTGGAAGCCGGTTAGTTCGGCTAGTTTTTCTTGGGAAAGGCTGCGTTCGGTTCGAAGGGTGCGGATCCTTTTGCCGAAGTCCTCGATCAGGGGCCGGTTTGGCATTCGAGATCAAAACTATACGCATTGTATGCAGCCTTTCAACATACAATGCGTATCATTCCCGGCCGAGGGGCCGGCTTCGAACTGAAATCGAAAGCCGAGACGTTGTTCAAGGCACTTGGACACTCAACCCAGTTATCGGAGAAAAAACTTCTTTCCGATCTTGCGAAATTAACGTTCTGCGGCAGCAAACTTTCCTTTCCCAAAAGCACTATAAATTCGTACTTTGTTTCGGCTATCGCAGACTTTCTACACGAATCATTGGCCGCGTCTAAAACGTCGTTCGCCTTTGAGACCGTGATGTCTCACCGAAGAAAGATCGAGTTGCTGAAGTACGCAAAGAGTAAAACGTTTCGAAATTATCTCTACTTTATCGCGACCGAGGCTCCGGAAATTAACATTTCGCGTGTAAAATTCGCGTAAAGGCCGGCGGACATGGAGTTCCCGAAGAAAAGATAGTCAGCCGCTATCACAGGTCACTTGAGAACCTTCTCGACGCTGTGCGAGCAACGGATCGAGCGTTCATTTTCGATAACTCAGGGGCGGAATCGTATCTCGTTGCTGAAGTTACGGACGGTACGACCGTCGAAATTATGAACCAAAATGTTCCCATCTGGTTCGCCAAATACTTTCTTGACAAGGTCTCCTAAACACGGTCGCTCAGACAACGGGTTTTTCCCTTCCCTTTGGATCTACGGATCGATCAGCACAAGCAGGCGGTCGGCGTAGTCGGAGCGGGCGGCACGGAGGATCTCGTATTGGGCCTGGGCCATGGCGGTGTTGCCGAGTTTTAGATACGTACGGCCAAGGTTGTAGCGGGCTTTGTCGAGGCCAGGGTTGTAGTTTACGGCGGTATTAAAGGCATCGCTGGCCTCTTCGGCCTTGCCGAGTTCGAACAGCGTTTCGCCAATATAATTGTATGTCTTCGCCTCGGGCTTGTAGATCTTTAGCTGGTCAAACGCGGTAAAGGCATCATTCCAGCGTTTCTGCTTCATGTAAGCAAGGCCAAGCTTTTCCATCGCGTTCGCAAGGCCCGGATTCAGAGCAAGAGCACGCTTGTAAGCAAGCGTTTCCTCATCCGTACGGCCAAGCTTTTCCAGCGTCAAGCCGAGGGCATATTGCGTATCGGCCTTGCTGTCGTCCAGCCGGATCGCCTGCTTATACGCATCGGCGGCGTCCCTATATTGCTGCAGCGCATAGCTCGAAGCACCGATGTTTACATACGTTTCTGCCCAATCAGGACGCAGCTTTGCCGCAGTCTTCGAGGCCTTCAGCGCATCGGTGTGCCGACCCAATGTGCCGTAGCAAAACCCTGCCTGATACCATGCCTCGGCATATGTCGTATCGGTCTCGGCCGCCTTTTCAAAGAACGGCAAAGCCCTCGCATAATCATCGCGCGAAAGCAGGGCAACTCCTTGCGAATAAAGCCCTTCGGCGGCTGCACGCTTGTTCTTTTGGCTGACGGCGGACAGCGATGAAACGGTCTGCAGCTCACTGACCTTTAGTTGAAGTATCCGTTCGGCCGGCACCGCAAAATTCAAACTCTGCCCCTCGGCCGCCTGCAGCGTCGCAACACCTATCACCTGGCCATACATATTCACTACCGGCGAGCCGGACGAGCCCGGGCTGATCGGCGCCGTGATCTGGATGATCTTTCCATAGCCAGATATTTCTCGGACTGCAGACACGATCCCGTTTGAAACCGAGCCCTCAAGACCAAATGGATTTCCGACGACCAAAATCGATTCGCCTTCCTGCGGAACGCCTTTTGAAATAGGAAGCGCCGATGTAACGGCCGCCGGCATATCTACCTTCAACAAAGCAAGATCTCCTTCGCCGTCAACCGCCAGGACGCCTTTTACCGGAAATTTCTTGCCGTCAACCAGGTGAACTTCGACCCGCGCGGCACGTTCGATAACGTGGCGATTCGTAATGATCCGGTCGGCCGCGATAAAGAACCCCGATCCGCGCGAGATCGAATTACCTCTCTGATCAAACGTTTCTATCGCCACCGCTGACGGCTTGATACGCTTTACCAATTCAGGCAGCAGATCCTGAGCGGCAACCGGAATGGCTGTCATGGCAAACGCCAGCAAGGTCAGCAATGTACGTCGAAGTTGAGACTGCATAGGCCGGGCGGGTCACGTTTGTCCACAGAAAGTATAAGGGTTTTGCCCGCGTTAAACAACAATATTTGAGACGACTTTTTTGACCAGGTAGAATCCGCTAAAATAAAGGTATGTCTAAAAAGATCGCTCTCGCGGCGGACCACGCAGGATTTGAAGAAAAAGAGAAGCTGAAATCGACCTTAAATGAATTGGGTATCGAGTTTGATGATATGGGCACGACATCGACTGATTCGGTAGATTATCCCGATTATGCGTTGAAGGCCGCCCGTGCGGTGGCAAACGGTGATTTTGACCAAGGATTGCTTGTCTGCGGATCCGGAACGGGAATGGCGATCGCAGCGAATAAAGTTCACGGCGTCCGTGCCGCGGTTGCATGGAGCCCGGATATTGCCCGGCTCGCACGTCAGCATAACAACGCTAACATTCTTGCACTCCCGGCCAGATTTATCAGTGACGATCAGACAAAAGAGATCGTAAAAGCCTGGTTCGACGCAGACTTCGAAGGCGGCCGGCACGAACGCCGGGTCGAAAAGATCGAGAAAGCCGAAGGCGAGGACTTTAAATAATCCGTGGTTGACCTCGAACAAATAGGCAAAAACCTGCCCGCATTGCTCGCCGCCGTCATGGTCGCGGTGCTCTTTCTGCAATCTGCCGTGGACAAGATGACCGACTGGAATGGCAATCTCGGCTGGCTGACCGAGCATTTTTCCAAGACCTTCATGGCCCCGTTCGTGCCGCTCTTGCTCGGAACGATTCTCGTAATGGAGTTGGCCGCTGGTGTACTTGCGGCCGTAGGCGTTCTTTATTTCGTGGTCGCGGCCACGACCATAATCATCTTCTGGTCGGCCGTGATAGCGGCTTTCGCCCTGCTGTCGCTTTTCTTTGGGCAGCGGATAGCCAAAGACTATCCCGGTGCCGTTTCATTACTACCCTATTTTATTCTTGTATTGTTATTGATCTACCTGACCGATCCGGTCGGACCACATCTAATTAAATGAGGGCCTCCGCAAGATGATCATTTCAGCGCGGCGCGAAGAAACCGGACAAGCGGATAGGCAGCCTTGAAACTTTCGGCAAGCATTTTTGGATAGTCCGCCGAAACCACATCGCTCTCCTTGAATTCTTGCCCAACGGTGAATGACTTCAGTTTCAAATACTCGATGGCCTCGTGATCTGCGACAAATCCTTTTGGCGGCCTGCTCAGGTGTTCACCGTGGAGTTCGCCGAACCGGTCGGCAAATTTTCTGCCCTCAACGATCTTTCTAAATTCTTTCGTGTGGTTTGCGATCGCATTTCTGATCTTTAGTGTTTCCGCAGAGTCCGGCATATACTTGCCAGCGGCGCAGAAAAACATGCCGGGCTGGATGTGAAAGTAGTAGCCGGGCGACATTGCCTTTCGCCCGCCGGGTGCAATGAACGCTCCGAGATTCGTCTTGTACGGGCTCTTGTCCTTTGAAAAACGAACATCCCGATAGATCCTGAAAACACAGGCTTTAGGGTCTAGCCCCGCCACATGAGCATCAAATTTAGCTACTCGTCCGATCAGTTGGTCCGTCAGGGCGATGATGTTATTATTCGCATCCCCGAACAATTTCTTGTTGTCCATGAACCATTCACGGTTGTTGTTTTTTTCAAGTTGCTTTAGGAAAACGATCGTTTCTCTTGCGAGCATAGGTTGGGTATATTAGCACAAAAGATCGCCCCAAATACCATATGAAAAAGATGATGGTTTTCATTTTCTCGCTGCTGGCCCTGACGGCCGCAGGCACGGCGCAGTCCCCTTCCTGGAAGATCGCTTTCAATGTTCTGCAGGTTCAGAAAGCTGACGATTACGAGGTCTATACAACAGGCATTGACGGCACCGGCACCAGAAACGTCACGAACAATAAAGATGTCGCATGGACCTACCATTCGATCCCGGGAAAATTGCTCTTTGTCAGCGACCGCGGGGCCTGCAGACGATGTTACTTCCTGTACGAACCGGACCTTGAGGGCAGCAATATTCGCAAAGTAACGAATCTGCAGCTTGAAGATTCCTGGATGGGCAGCCGCAGTAATGGAAAAGAACTTATCGTTGCCGGTCGCATCGATACGCGTGTGCGGTACCAGCTTTTCATTGTTGACCGCGAGACCGGGGCCTTTCGAAGGCTGAGGGACGAGCCGGAAGCTGCCTTTCGCGACCCAACCTTTTCGCCGGATGGAAAAAGAGTAGCATACGTCTATAAGAAAAAACGTACTGACCGAGCCGAGATCGAGGAGATGTATATTATGAACATCGACGGCACAAAACGCCGAAAACTGACAACCTATCCGGCGGACGATCCTCTTGCAAAAGATCCAGCATACAAAGTGGGCCCGCCAGTTCGCCGAACCAACACGCGACAGCACTATCAGCAACATCGCATCCGATCATAAGATCGTTCGAACCGGGTGAGGACTGGGGTTATTGTTATCCGGACGAGTTGTTTTTTGAACAGCTGCCGTACGGGTAAACTGAGGCTTCAGCGACTCGTGACATTTTTCGGAAAATAGTCTTGAAAAGGCGGTGATCAATGGTGAATTCAGCTTTCCCCGAAATACCTCTTGAGGCTTGGCGGCCGACGAAGAATACTTTGCATCTCTACTGTCAAATAGTGGGCAAGATCCGGCTGGCTATGCACCCGTGGCTCAATCATTGGTGGCACGTGCCGCTCTATGTAACACCGCGCGGCCTTTCGACACACACGATCCCGTATGCCGGCGGTGACTTCGAGATCGAGTTCGATCTCGGCGAACATGTTCTAAGGATACAGACGAGCAGCAACCAGATCGAAGATTTTGCGCTTTATGACGGGCTGAGTGTAGCCGATTTTTACAGCAGCATCTTCGCCAATCTTGCCAAGATCGGAATCAACCCCACGATCAACCCAGTTCCGTACGAAGCCCCGTCAACAACTCCGTTCGACGAAAACAGCGAAAACAAGTCATATGACAAAGAATATGTCGAACGCTTTCATCGCACGCTCGTGACCGTGGACGGCCTTTTAACGAAATTCCGCGACCGCTTTATCGGAAAATCGACGCCTGTACATATGTTCTGGCACAGCTTCGATCTGGCACTGACCCGCTTTTCCGGCAAACGCGCCCCGACCCGCGACAGTGCCGGTATGGTCGAGCGTGAAGCCTATTCGCACGAGGTCATCAGCTTTGGTTTTTGGTTCGGCGACGACAACGTTCCGGCCCCGGCGTTTTACTCATACACGGCACCCGAACCCGCAGGCCTCGCGGATGAAACACTTTCGCCATCGGCCGCCAAGTGGCAGGAGTCCAACGGCTCGCGCATGGCACTATTGATGTACGACGATGTCCGTACGGCGGATGACCCGAACAGAATGGTACTCGACTTTCTCGAGTCGACTTACCAAGCCGGGGCAAAGAGAGCGGATTGGGACATCAACGAATTCAGCTCAAACGCGGCCGCATGAGAGCTTTTCTTCTAGCTGCTTCACATCTTTCGTCTTATTCTTTTCGTTCTGTGGTTAGGTCAAAACCGAACCACGTTACTTCCTTTCCTTATATACCCAACCGTTCTTCATCACGAAGATCGTGCTTTCCATTGCTTTGATGTTTTGAAGCGGATCGCCCGCAACCGCTACGATATCTGCATTCTTTCCCGGCGTCAGCGAGCCGATGGTCTTTTCCAGCCCAAGCAGTTTCGCAGCGTTAAAGGTTCCCGCGGTGATCGAATCCAGC
>CAUJFK010000158.1 GCA_963169175.1 Acidobacteriota bacterium
TCGAATTTGCGCCTATTCTGCGGAGTGGGTTACGAAAAAGGATCGCTCAGTAGATCATTTCATATCAAGAAGTACGAATAAGATGCTCGCTTTTGAATGGAGCAATTTCCGACTTGCGTCAAAACTGCTAAATGAGTACAAAGGTTCGTCGACAATTATTGATCCTTTTCAGGTTGAGAAGCACTGGTTCACGATTGATTTCGACCTTAACCTTGTCAGACCGGATCCAGCACTTGAAGTCACACTCTTAGATCGAATCGAAGCGACCATCGGTATTTTGAGATTAAATGGGATCATTCTGCAGGAAAAACGCACGAACTGGATTGACGCGTATTATCGAGGTCGTACTGGATTAAGTGGTTTGAGAAAAAGGGCTCCCTTTCTCGTCCGCGAATTAGAGCGACAAGAACTTACAGAAGAGATCAAGACCAAACATGAGCGATTCCTCCGGCTCACCGGAAAACTCTAGTTTTCAGCGCAGACTTCTTTCAAAAGCCCGCGGTATATCGCGGGCTTCGACAGTGATCGGATAAATGACTCAAGGAGCTTTGGTAAGCTTTAGGCCGGTCACCGTGGCGTCGGTGTTGTGGGCGAAGCGGATGCCGTAGGTGCCGTCGGTGGATCTTAGTTTGCCGGGGGCGACTACTTCGGAGCGGGCGAAGCTGGCGACTTGTTTTTTGTTGATGGAGCACGAGATGGTGTCGCCTTTTACGGTGACGGCTATCTCTTGCGTGACGGGTTGGCCGACGCCGGCGGCTTTGTTTACGGACGGGTCGGCGATGGGCCGGCGGCCGCCGAGCTGGAACGGTTCGGGGCCGAACCCGCGAAAGATAAACGTGCCGTTGCCGTAAGCGGCGCAGTAAAGATAGCTTTGCTTATCGGTGCCGAGGTCGTTGCCGCCGATCATAATTCCGTATGGATGCGGATGATCGTTAATGCTCATGTACTTCGGCTCAAGAAACGTCGCGCTGACGGTGTAGTCGCCCTTCGCCTTGTTGTCGGGGTTCCAATAAGTAACGGCCGGGCCGGTCGTGACGTGAAAACCTTTGCCTTCTTTGGCAAATTTTGCACTGTTGAGGGTCGAACCGGCCGTCTTTTCTTTGGCGTCGATCTGCCCGGTCCAGCCTTTGACAAAAACTCCGCCGTCTTTTACGCCGACGGCCCCATCACCTGCCTGCGCCGAAATATCGGCGGGCCACACAACAAACAACGAAAACGCGACAAATGCGACTAGTAAAGCGAGATTTTTCATAATGTGAAAAACTATCACCAATCGGCCGCTGACTCAACCCAAGCAAAGGCCTGATATCGGCTAGCTTGCAAAAGCGCAGGCTACTGAAAAGTCTATGGCCTGAGGCTGCACGACAATTTTGAACGCGGATTAGGCAGAATTAAGCGGATCTTACTGATCTATCCGCCCTGGTTCCGCCCAATCCGCCAAATCCGCGTTCAAATTGCCGCTATTACCGAAGTCCACAAAAGCTTTCAGACATCCTCTCCGCGAGTCCCCACGTAAAAATGTGCTATTCCGGATCGTTCGGGTTATTGAACAGCACGCCGAGTTTGATGCTGCCTTGTCCGTACTGCGGAAACATTGGATGCGTCCGATCGCCCGGGTCGAGATTCGAGGCTGTATCGTCGGGCGGAAACAGTATCAGCGAGCTTAGAAAATCGAGGACCTCTTGCTGTTTATTCCTGTTTCTTGACGCAAACTGGTCTCGCGACCATTGGGCCTCGCCGCCGTGACGCAGGATAACGTCGAGCAGATGAACGCTTCGCCCGTCGTGCCCATAAGGGCCGGTGGACCCGACGCCCCAGAGCGGTGTTGTCATGAACAGCCGCTGATAAGTTCCGTCGTAATTCCGCTCGTGAAAATTTGGCCCAAGGTCATGGCGTTTGAAATCCGTGAATATGTTCTCGACCCTAAATGTGCCGCGATTGGGACGCTTGTATTCCGGATAACCACTGTTGTCAGGCACGAGGCTGAATAGCGGCGTTGCCGTCGCGAACAGGTTGTTGAAATTACCGCGTGTTTCATCGTAAACCGTCTCGACATCGGCAACGCGCCGGTCATGATCTATCACAAGGTCGGGAATATGACATTGAGCGCAGCCGACCTGACGGAAAGTTTCCAGTCCGCGCCGTGTCGCGTTCGATTGACGATGCGTTCCTGCCTTAAAATAATTGAGCAAATAAAACTCAAGGTGGTCGACAACGCTGGTCGGAATTTCGTTTGCGATGCCGTCACCGTCTTCGTCGTGGGACGCATCCGTTACGAGCGGGCCGCTTATCTGGTCTTTTGAACCGTCCAAGACCATGCCCGATGGTGTTTCGATCCTTGCTCCGTTGTGGGCCTGCTGAAGATCAGGATCGACCGCCTGAAGGCCCATCTCATCATTAAACGCGCCGATCACGAATTCGCGTATCGAGATCGTCCCGCCGTGATGGAAAAACGGTTTGATGCGTAGGTCGGTATTTACTCCGCTAACGTCCGAAGTGTCAACGGTTCCGTTTGGGCGTGCAGTAATGCGGCCGTATTCGATTCCTTTGCTCCGAAGGTGTCTGGTAATGCTTCGGTTCTGATGCTGTGCCTGGGTGATAGCATTCGCGCGAATGGCGCGCAGGTCGGCGGTTATCTCATCCGCCAGCATCTCTTTTAATCCAAGCCCAAAAAGATGCGGTGCATCACGGCTTTCGGGCCGTGTAACAACGTCGCCGCCAAAACCGGCAGAGCCTCGCGGCCGCCCGTGGCACGTGGCACAACTGTCGGCAAGCCCGGCCCCGATCTTCAACGAGGTCTCGATATTGCCGCCGAGGATCAGGTCGTCGGCGATCGGGCCCGCTCCTTGGGTCCGCAGAAACTTGCGTTGGAATAACTGCCGTCCACGCCGAATGGAACGAAACGGGTCGCGTTTGATAATGAACATCGACGAATCCGGCGTTATCATATCGCCGCGTCCGGCGCCGGTTTGCTGGCTCAGCGATTTGGCGATGCCGGCATTTATTGTGTTGGGATTCTTCGTGCGGTCGATCAGCTGTGCATAGACATCCTGGCCAAACCAATAAGCGGTCACCAGGCAGAATACACCAACGACGGTGAGTTTAAACCAGGCCAGCGAACTGGATCGATCCTTAGACATTTCGTTCGTCTCCTTTATTGTCGAAATCCTATATTTTCCCGTTTCGAACCTGAGCGGTCCTGAGGCATGGAGAATTGACGTTCCATTGTCATGGCTTTTGCCCAAGAAAACGGTGAAATATCGTCAAGCCAACGCGAATGCCTATATTTGTGTCTTTAGAAAAACCTAGGAAGTCTATAAGAATCTTCTAAGTACGTTTG
>CAUJFK010000159.1 GCA_963169175.1 Acidobacteriota bacterium
GGGATGCGAAAAAGGATGTCGGTGACGGGGAACGCGACCGGCATAATGCTTTGGATCGCCTTGAGCAGCGTCTCCTTTTTCATTCGCTTGGTTATAGGCCTAAGCCAATATTTTGAAAAGAGTTTTGTCCAAACCTTGCGCGGGTAAATGGTCAATGCGACGCGGCCATCGGGCTTAACCATTGCAGCTATCGAACGCAGTGTCTTATCGCGATCCGGCGTGTGCTGCACCACTCCGATGCAATAGACGTTGTCGAATGTGGCTTCGCGGAAAGGCAGCTCGTAAATACTTGCTTGTACAAAATGAACATTACTTCGGTCTTTGAGGTTCTCTTGCGACGCATCGATAGCACTGCTGATATCGATACCGACGATATCACCTTCGCTTTGCGTCGCGGCATCGAGAAATCTACCCGCGCCGCAGCCGACATCGAGGACCCATTTTCCGGCTAACTCCGCAGGTTTCCATCCTGTTTCGCTCCACAACCGGTCGGCGGAAAGTGTCGTGCCATTGTAAGTGTCGAGTTGTTCCTTTCTAAATAGATTCCATTGATAGCCGAATGACGATGCATAATTGTCGGGCGGGACAAACCTTGGAATTCCGTTAATCACGGGGTATTCCTTGCCGCAGCCAACGCACGTCAAAGTACATTCCAAAACTTCCTCGCCGTCCGAAGATGGCCGGAGCCTGTCCTTGCATTGCGGACACGCGAGGATTTCTAGCAGTTGTCCCTTCATTTATCGCTTGGAACCGTTTCGACCTACGAGCAAGCTAAGATAGTAACCTAGATAGCTTGGCCTGAACCAGAGGCTCTTAACCAGATTCCTCAGGAAACCTCCATACTGGCCGCTCTGCAAGTATGAACCGGCGAGGACCTTGTGAAGATGCCCGTAGGAACGCCGCCGTAATATGCGGATCGAGTTGTCACCCGTCGAGAAAACCTTTCCCCACGCGAGAAGCGTTGACCGCTCCATTTCCCGGACATTCTTTGTAGCATTCGTGTTGTGGTTGCGGTAGTTGACCAGAGGTTCAGGAACAAAGCCAATTTTGTATTTTGACGCAATTCGAAAGCAGAATTCCCAATCCTCACCGTTCTTCAATTGGGGATCAAAACCGCCAACATCTTTAATAACACCCCGACGCACGATGATCGTTCCACCCGGCCCAACAACAACCGGTTTTTCCCACAAAGCGATCTCCTCAGCGACCCAACCTGCACCGCCATCAAGATGGAGACAAATTGTCTCACCCGTTTCCGAGTCAAATTCGCGCATTCCGCAATGAACAAGTCCGATCTCGGCATCGGCTTCGAAGACGGCGAGCTGCTTCTCAAGTTTTGTCGGCGCCCAATGGTCATCGGCATCTAAAAAAGCGATAAGGTCGCCGGTCGTTTCGGCGATGCCGTGATTCCTTGCCGCGGAAACCCCTTGATTTTCCTGCCGAATATATCTGACCTGATCCCCAAACGCCGCAATAACTTCCGCCGTGCCATCCGTTGAACCATCGTCAACAACAACGATCTCCTTTGGCCTTACAGTCTGCGACAACGCACTCTCTACGGCATCAGCAATAAACTGGCCGTAGTTATAGGTCGGAATAATTACCGATATCGAGTCTTTCATCAGCCCTGTCGCTTGTGCGTCAACTTCTAGAGCAATTTGGTCAAGAATCGGGCGGACTCAAGCACATTTTCAAATCCCTTCGAGTTTCCCAGATAGTATTCGTAATCGCCACTTGACCGTCTTCTTCGTAAGGATGTTGCAAGTCGCGGAAATCTTTCTACTACAACGTTCTTAAGCCGATACAAGAGATCTCCCGTTCGCTGTTGCACTTCGTCCCGCACTCTTGGTGATTCACCGGACAACGAAGCGTGCCATTCCTTGACCTCAAGGTCTATCTTGACGCCTACGCGCTTGAGGAACATTAGATCTTGATGGACATTGAAGTAATAGTCAGCCCAGTTAATGTCGAATGGATACTCGTTCGTAAAGTCGTCTTTTGCTGTAAGGAGCGAATTGTACGTGCAATTTAGCGGTAACGCGAATTTCAAGGGCACATTCATCAACGCATTGCCCTGCAATAGTGACTCGTAGTGGTTCCTGAGTCCGTCCCCTTTCTTCTCGGCGGTGGCTGTCGCATTTTCGGCCCAATCCGTCCAAACGTGAAGCGGCTTGTCCCAGCAATAGTAAGAATCTGCCGCAAACGCCACTGCTGCAGCTAGATAGCCATCCGCAGGCGTTAAGTCAAACACCTTTGGGCGCTGCTGACTGATCTTAGTCAATACCGATCTATGGTAAACCGCATTCGCAAGATAAGAGACGTTAAACCGCTTGTTCACTTGGTCTCCCAAACCAAAGTTGGAAAAAACTCCCTTTATCGCCTCATCCCGGCTGAACTTCGTAACCTCTCCAGTATGATTTGGGACGACAAGTGAGTTTTGTCTTACCGGGACTGCTCCGTAGGTTCCTTCGGAATCAAAGTAAAAGGCCGATTTAAAAACGAGAACGTCACATTCATGCCCCCGAATCGCCTCCTCAACCTCTTTAATGGTATTCAGCGAAAATGCATCATCGTCTGATAGAAAGGTTATGTATTCGCCGCTGGCGTTCTCGAGTCCGGTTTGATAATTGTCTCCGACGGACAATCTTTTGGCCGACTCAAAGTACTTGATCCGCGGATCGGAAAACTGTTTGACCACATCACCCGTATTGTCAGTTGAGCCGCCGTTTGAGATAACGATCTCAAAGTCTTCGAACGATTGCTGCAGCACGCTTTCTATCGCCATCGGAAGCAAGTGCGCGCGGTTGTAGGTTGGAATTATTACGGAAAAATGTGGCATCAATGACCAGTTCAGGTTTGGTTATTCAGACGCAGCATGCTTCTCAACCCAGCAGGCAATAAAATCTCCATCGTTCGGGCGGACCAGGAAGCGTTCTTCCGCTTCGCGCATGCGGCCCTTGGCCGTCTGCTCTTCTGCATAGTTGAGCGACGGCGGGCGGCTGAGGACCTTGCCTGCAGCATCCTCATTGCGGAAGGCAATTTCCCAATCGAATGTGTCACTCAATCCCGTTTTCATTCTTATAATGTTAAGTCCTGCCTTGTCCATCAGCATCCGAAAGGTGTCCGGAGTAAACGTGAACAGATGTCTTGGCGGGTCCCATCCGTACCAGTATTCGCCGCTCATTTCGGCACCGAGGCCTCTGCCATTGGGCACCTCTATGTAGGCAATACCACTAGGTTTGAGCAGTCGGGCGATGATCCTCATCGTTGCAAGCGGGTCAAAAAAATGTTCAACAACGTGGCTTAGATGGATATAGTCGAAAGTTTCGCTCTCAAGGCCGGCGTTCTCAAGCTGTCCGACGATCACATCGATATCAAACGCCTCCTTGGCACTTTGCGCGGCGTGTGGGCTCATGTCGACACCGGTTACGTTCCAGCCATGCCGCTTTAACAGGCCTAGAAAGGTGCACCTGCCACACCCAACTTCGAGAGCTTTACCATTTGCCGCAAACCGTGGAAATCTGTCCCCGTAGGAATACGTGGCCTGTTCATAGAAACGGCCGACGAAAAGCGGCTGAAAAATCCGCTGCCAGAATGCCATTTGCCCGGTATCGTATCCAAGCGATGACAGGACCGAGGCACGTACACCTTCACGCAAAGCGCTTCTGAATCCGCCGCCGCGGCCGTTTGTCGATGACGGCGCTACATACGCCCCGAAATCAACCGGATAATATATACCGATATAAGACGGCGTGGGGCGCGGCGAGAGGCGAAAGAGGCCGCATC
>CAUJFK010000160.1 GCA_963169175.1 Acidobacteriota bacterium
GTCGCCCCTTTTTCGTTTCGGGTCCAGCGCGCCCTTTAACGTATCTGTCGGCGGGAACGATCGTAATCTGGATGATGTCGGCACCGACCGGCCAAACTTTTCCGGTGACATCGGTGATATCGTTTGGCGGCAATTCGGGACAACCTTTCCGGAATCCCTGGCAGCAAGATTCTCGCAGCCGACCATTGGCTCGCCTGGAAATCTGCAGAGAAATGCCGGGAACGGGCCGCGATACTATATTTTCGATCTCAATCTGAGTCGCCCGTTCAAAGTAACTGAGCGCTATGTTCTTCGGCCTTCGATCGAGTTCGGGAACATATTGAATATGGCGGTGTTCGGTTTCGGTTCGAACTTCATCAACTTCGACGGACTTAATTCGTCGAACGTGATCACGCGGCAGACAGCCCGCGATACGTTGCTTTCGCCGACACGCACCTATCGCCCGCGGCAGGTCCGCATTGGGTTGCGTTTTGATTTTTAGGACAGGCCACACGGTATAATTAATAAGAGCGTCCATCCGAATTATCGGGGGGACGCTCTTTTTCTTACTTTGGAAGGCAAAAAATTGTCCCACAGCTAACGCCGAACTGGGCCGGTGCCCAAACAATGGCTGATATTACTCAGACATCACTTTCACCGGCCCTTTCGGTTCGGCGCGCGTCGTGGGAGCGACAACCGCGGCAGTTGTACTGTGCCGATAAACTCGGCACTAATTGTGGGCGACTGCGGCAAACCTGCCAAGAACCCGTCTGTGCAGATCGATCAAAGCTTGTGACCGAACCTGTTCGATCGTCCCCACGAACAAAAGAAAAGCAATAAAATGTGGGAGAATTCCGACATTTTTGCCAGCAGACCGCGACGAGGTGCGCCGCGAAACAAGCCTTTCTACACCTTATTGAATTTTTGACCGATATCGTAAATAGAATGCAGAAAAGTTTTTCTAACTTCTACGTTTGCCCAGGCCGAAGCCGGTCGGTCGGTCCGTCTTGCATCCAGATCTTCCCCTGTATTTAGCCGATGGATCACCTCGAAAAAAATGGTGACGAACCGGGCAAAATATGGTAGTTTTAAACTGTTGAACAAGTTTGTTCACCCCGCGTATGAACTACGTCGCAGACAGGCCTGGGGTACCGGTTTCGGAGGTTTCGATCGAATCGGTCCTGCTTGATGCCGATCTCTTCATTAAATACAGCTCGCCTGAAAAGGCCCACGGGTTGCTGCGCGAAGCGATCGAGCGGAGCCCGCGGTCAATTCCGCTGCGCGAGAAAATGCGGGATATCTGCATCAAACAAAAGACACTTACCGAAGCGGCAAAGCAGTGCCTTGCCCTTGTCAGCCTCTATATTGCCCGTGAAGACTTCGATCTCGCCTACGACCGGCTGCAGGAAGCAAAGCTGCTTGACCCGCGGATATCGGTCGCGCCTGGGCTTGAGGCCATAAGGCGGGCACGGCGGCCCGATTTCGCCGTAAATCGCGACAAATCGCCGCAAAAGGTGCGGACAGATGTGACTTTCGCCGGGAATCTTGCGTTTGTCAGTATTTTCGATGCCGTACAGGTCATCGAAAGCGGCAAGATGACCGGCCTGCTGGTCATAAAATCGGATACCCATCTTGGAAATGTTTCATTCAACGAGGGCAAGATCGTCGATGCGGAGTGCAACGGGCTAAACGGCGTAATGGCGTTTCGCGAGATAATCGAGATCAGCAGCGGAACCTTTGAATTTACTACCTCCGACCACGAGTTTGCGGTTGTAATAGCGGTAACTAGCAACACGAACTTCCTCCTTGACGTACTTACCGAACTCGATAACGAACGCGCTGAAAAGCAGGGCCTTAAAAGCCCGGCGAAGGAACTGATGTGATCTGCCGGAGTGAACGGTACAGTCGTTCAGATTTCGACCCGCCAAGCACACCGGCCCCGAATGGGCAACCGGCTTACGGCCTGTCTTACTGTTGACTTAAAGACGCCTGATAACCCAAAATATAGTGTTCCTGTCCACACAGCGGCACTAAAGAATGTTTAAGCTCCAGCGCCTGGAAATTACAGGCTTCAAATCGTTCGCGGACTATACAGAGATCGTTTTTACGGGCAACGGCATAACCGCCGTCGTTGGCCCGAACGGCTGCGGCAAGTCCAATGTGTCTGACTGCATCTCCTGGGTACTAGGCGAGCAGCGGGCCAAATCTCTGCGCGGCGGCGAAATGAAGGATGTTATTTTTCAGGGTTCGCGCAATCGTAAACCCGGCGGAATGGCAGAGGTTGTCCTTCACATGGTCCGGGACGAGGACGCAGGCGACCCAGATGAAGAAGAACTGTTCGATATCGACGAGGCCTTAAGTCAGATCGATGAAAAGGCCGTCGATGTTGCGGAATTTGAGGAGCAGGGATCGAACCCAATGCTGCCAGAAGCCGAGGCGGTCCCGGTCGAGACAACGAACGGTTTTCATTCGAATGAGGAAGAAGCGTTGGCCGTCGGTCTGGTAAAGGCCGCTCAGGCCGGTTCCGTTCAAACGGTTGAGCGAAGCGTAAAGGCAAAACGCCACTGGCGGCCGCGGTCGGTCGCCCTGGACTTTGCGCCGGGCGAAAGTGTTGCCGTCACGCGGCGGCTCTATCTATCCGGTGAAAGCGAATACCAGCTAAACGGCCGGACCTGCCGACTCCGTGACATTCAAGACCTTTTTGCGGGCACCGGATTGTCTGGCGCGCATTACGCTATCGTCGAACAGGGCCGCATTGGCCAGATCCTTTCAGCCAAACCGTCAGACCGACGGTCGCTGATCGAAGAGGCCGCGGGAATATCGAAATTCCGCACCAGGCAGCGTGCGGCCGAGTCGAGGCTCGAGTCGGCAAAATCGAACCTTTCCCGCATCTCGGACATTGTTTCCGAGATCGACAAACAGGCAAATTCACTTCGCCGCCAGGCCGGAAAAACGCGACGCTTTATTGCGCTGCAAGAAGAATTTCGCA
>CAUJFK010000161.1 GCA_963169175.1 Acidobacteriota bacterium
TCGCCACATGGCCGATGAGGAAAACGACGAAAGCACACATTACCAGAAAATGCAGCGACCGCCCGATCTGCCGATTGCCGGGCAGCTTCGGATACCATTTGAAACGGTTCGTCAGCGCCGGCGACATCGACGGGCCGGTCAAGATCGCCAGCGGCGCCAAAATGAAAACAACCCCGAAATATGTCAATTGCTGAAGAGCGTTGTAGTGATAAAAAGTATTTGGCTCCGGCGGCAGATGGAACGTCGCGTAATGAACAAAAAATGCCCACGCATCGGGAATGATCTGCCACGAATCCGGCACCAGCCGCCGCCAATGTCCGGACGCGAACAAGAGCACCGCATAAATAACGCCGTTCGCCACCCAGAAAAGTACGCTCAAGAAATGCCAGTGACGGGCCATGCCGATCGTGTGCCGGTAACCGGGCAGTCCGATCCACGGCGAGAGGTAACGGGAATCATCCTTCGCTGTCCAGACTCGATCCTTTGGGACTTCGATAGGTGTAAGTCGAAGCCACTCTGTGCCCGGAGTGCAGTGCACGTTCCAGTACAATCGCGGGTGATCCATCAATATCTGCACGCCGCTGCGGACAAGCATGACAATGAAAAAGAAATTGACGTAATGGGTTATCCGCAGCCACGCGGGGAAACCAAACGGACCAACCGCCGTTTCAGGCGTCATTGTGCTGGAAGAATTTAACGCTGGCAGTCCGAACACCGCCCACTGAAGAAAGGCAGCTGCCACCATCAGAATTAACGGCGAGGCGATCAGCAGTAAAACGCTGGCGTTGTAACGCATGATCCCGAAGCGTGGAGTTTTAGGCAAGCCTTCATCCTTGCTCAACGTTGTTGCCTTCGCAGTCATCTTCAGGCACTCACCATGTCAGTCGCGATGTCGCCTATCAATCCAAATGCCTCCAATTTTATACGGGTCGATCCATAGTCCACGTGATGAATGCTATTAATGCCAAATGAATCCGCAATATCGACATACATTTCCGTATTTTCGAGATAGACGATCTGCTCCGCGGGTACTTGTGCGATATCCAGTGCAAGACGGAAGATTTCCGCATCCGGCTTTCGCATGCCGACAAAGCAAGACGACACAAAGGCATCGATAAATTCACCCAAACCAAACTTGCGGATCCTATACGCATTTAACTCGCGTGCTTCATTACTGACCACGATCGTTTTCAATCCGTACTGTGCCTTGAGCACGCGGACCAATTCGATCATCTCAGCATCGGCCTTCGAGCATGCGAACATGAATTCCTTGAATTGGCCGCACGTAAATTGACGCTCCTCGTAGAACACGGTTCGATCCAGATATTCGTCGAGCGAGAGTTTTCCTTCCTCGTAAACCCCGAATACAAGTCGGTGGCGATCCTCCATTTCGGCAAAGTCGAGGCCAAACTTTGCGGCCGCCTGTTCTCGAAACTCTGTATTCCAGCCGTCCGTGAGCAATACGCCGCCAATGTCCAGAAACAAACACGTGATCTTTGAGCTGCCTTTCTTTATCATTTCTTTACTTTGCCATTGATCGACCGATCGCCTTGGTGACAATGGCCTGTGCTTCTTCCTGTATCCGCCGGAGATGGTCTTCGCCCTGAAAGCTTTCTGCGTAGATCTTGTAAATGCTTTCAGTCCCTGAAGGCCTGGCCGCGAACCATCCGTTCTTAGCCGCTACTTTTAACCCGCCGATTCGCTCGTCGTTGCCCGGAGCTGTGGTGAGCACGGCTTCGATCTTTTCGCCGGCAAGCTCTTTTATTTTCACCTGAGCGGCCGACAGGTCCTTCAAAATCGCCTTTTGTTCAGGTGTGGCCGGTGCATCGATCCGTTCATAAACCGGTTCGCCGAATTCGGCGGCGAGTTCCTGATAGATCTCACCCGGGTCGCGGCCAATCCGGGCCGTCATCTCAGCAGCAAGCAAGGCAGGTACTATTCCATCCTTGTCAGTCGTCCAAACGGTACCGTCAAGCCGTAGAAATGAAGCACCCGCGCTTTCTTCGCCGCCGAAGCCAAGCGTGCCGTCAAGCAGGCCGTCCACAAACCACTTAAAGCCAACCGGAACCTCGTAGAGGTCGCGATCAAGCTTTGCTGCGACTCGATCGATCATCTGGCTGCTGACGAGAGTTTTGCCAACCGCGGCATCTTTGCTCCAGTTTGGCCGATGCTGGAAGAGATAATAGATCGCCGCCGAAAGGTAGTGATTCGGCTGAAGCAATCCGGCGCTTCGCGTTACTATCCCGTGACGGTCATGGTCCGTATCGCACGCAAAGGCAATGTCGAACTTATCCTTCAGGCCGATCAGCCCTTGCATGGCATACGGCGATGACGGGTCCATTCGTATCCGACCATCCCAATCGGCCGTCATGAATCGAAACGTTGGATCGACAATTTTATTTACGACAGTTAGATCGAGGCCGTATCGCTCTCCAATTTGCGGCCAATAGTGAACGCCTGCCCCACCAAGCGGATCGACGCCGATCTTGATCTTTGCCCCGCGAATTGCCTCTATATCGATGACATTGATGAGGTCGCGCGTGTAAGCGTCAACGTAATCGTGACGATGAGTGGTTGCGGCATTTACCGCCCGCTCGAATGGGATCCTGTTAACACCGCGAAGGCCGGCTTCCAGAAGTTCGTTTGCTTTCGACTCGATCCAGTTAGTTATAGGTGTCTCGGCCGGACCGCCATGCGGCGGGTTGTACTTGAAGCCGCCGTCGTCCGGCGGATTGTGAGACGGCGTTATCACAATTCCGTCGGCAAGCCCTTTTTTCCGGCCTTTGTTGTAAGTCAGGATAGCGTGCGATATCGCGGGCGTCGGAGTATATTCGTCACCTTCCGCGATCATCACCTCGACACCGTTTGCCGCCAGGACCTCGAGAGCGGTTGCATGGGCCGATACGGAAAGTGCATGTGTATCCATACCCAGGAACAATGGGCCATCGATCTTTTTTGACTTTCGGTACAAACAGATCGCCTGAGTTATTGCAAGAATGTGCCGCTCGTTAAAAGCCTTGTCGAACGCCGAACCGCGATGCCCCGAAGTGCCGAATGCAACCCGCTGTTCGCGCACGCTTGCATCGGGTGTCTCGGTATAGTATGTCGTGACAAGCCGTGGAACGTTTACCAGCATCGAGGCCTCCGCCAGCTTTCCGGCCAGCGGGCTCACGTTTCTTGCGACGTCTTTAGTGGATGCTGCCGTCTTCATAATTTTCATTATCTCATACCCGTATGTCGTTCAATTGCCAGCGGACTGTAACTAATAATTTCGAAGTAATTTCTTGCCGATCTCTTCTTGTTTGCGGACTTTGTTCCCGGCCCGTGCAGTCTTTGTATTGAGAGTTATTCTTAACACAAAGCACACCAAGTTGAAGACACAAAGAGCAGAAAGTACTTGCGGCGCAATTGTTACAGTCCATTAGAACCGGCTTTTTTAAGCTGATCGCCCTTGGACATTGTTGATCCGAGCAATTCGTTCCATGCTTTGACGAACTTTTCCGCACCTTCCTTTTGGAGTTGGTCCGCAAGGGCGGCCGTGTCAATGCCGGCTTCAGCGAACTTGGCGAGAACAGCCTCGCAATCGCCGCCGTCGTCCGGCATCATTGGCCCGATCTGACCGTGATCAGCGAATGCTTTAAGCGTGGCGTCGGGCAATGTGTTGATCGTAAGCGGTGCGATCAATGCTTCGACATAGAGAACATCCGAGGCATTTGGGTCTTTTGTTCCAGTGCTTGCCCACAATAGCCGCTGCGGGCGAGCACCGGCATTGAAAATATGCTGCCATCGCGGCGAATCCAATAACTCGCGGTATGCCTTATACGTTTGCCGGGCGACAGCAATACCTAGTTGACCGCGCAGAACTTCCGGAACCTTATCTGCCACGGTAACGTCCCACCGGCTGACAAACAGCGATGCAACGGATGAAACGTCCGATCTCAGACCTGCCGCCAGGCGTCGCTCGATCCCGCGTAGATACGCCTCGGCCGACGCTAGATATTGTTCCTTGGAAAACAGCAGCGTTACATTTATCGGCACGCCCGCGAAAATCGATTCTTCGATCGCGGTAACACCCGCTTTTGTTCCAGGGATCTTGATGATGACATTTGGCCGGTCAGCACTCTCGAAAAGCGCCGTTGCGGCCGCGATCGTACCGGCCGCATCGTCAGCCAGCATCGGCGAAACCTCAAGCGATGCCCATCCGTCAACACCGCTCGTCTCATCATGGACAGGCCGAAACAGATCAGCAGCCTCTCTGAGGTCTTCCAACTCGATCTCGAACAAGAGTTCTTCGCCTGATTTGCCTTCCTTCAATTTTTGGCGGATGTCGTCGTCATAGTCGTGACTATTTCTGATCGCGTGGTCGAAGATCGACGGGTTAGATGTAAGGCCGGTGACTGAGAAATCCCGGATGTACTCGCTAAGAGTTCCGCTGGCCAGAAGGCCCCTGGTAATGTTGTCGAGCCAAATACTTTGGCCAAGTTCAGAAAGTTTTCGTATCGGTTTCATAAGCCCCCCCCCTATAGCGCTGGGTTGTGCCCGTTGCCATACGCGCAATGATCGCGGTAACCTGGTTCAATCCAATTATTCAGTCGGAATTGCATTGATCTCGATCTTTGCTTCCAGCGATCCGGCATTGTCGGCTATCAATCTGTTACTTTCTTCGCTGACGACCTGGGCACCTTCGTGCTTCACGCCATCGGTCTTATTCGAACTATTTGTGACCGTTCTTGTCAGATAGGTCATCGCAAGAACTAAAATAATGATCAGCCTTAGGCTGTTCAGCGATAGCAATAATCTCAAGAATTTCACCTTCCCTTCTGTGCCCCCTTATCTTTGATCTGCATGATCTTAGTGCCATGTTATCTATAGTTTATTCAGTTGGATTTGCATCCGCGAGAGTGTTTTTACGCGAAAATTGCACGTGATTACTCGCGTATTGGCTGAACCGATTTCCGTATCGGTCCCAACTCTCGAAACAACGTGGGAACGTCATTCATACACACATTCTTCGAGTTTAATATCTGAAAATCTTATTCTATGTACTCAATTGGACATTGAGGTCGCCCTTTCGTCCTTTTACCATCGGACTCGCGCTGTGAGGGATATGTCAGTGGGCGTGGCTGGTCGAGATCGCTAATCGCCAAATCGGTTCTTTTAATTATTTTTCGGTTCACCGAGTACGACCAAGACTTGATGTGTTTCACCATCCGTGGTCAACGGTATTGCATTGGTCGCTAATATTTCGGAATCGAGGCGAACCTCGGCGACTCCTCGACAAACGCATGAGGGGTTCTCCACCTTGATCTGATACAGCGTGTTTCCGTGACGGTAATCGATCTCAAAATCGCGCCAACCGCGCGGAATGCACGGATCGATCGTCAACTTGTCACCTCGCAGATGAAAACCGAGCATCGATTCAAGCGCGGTCCGATACATCCAGCTGGCGGAACCCGTGTACCAGGTCCATCCGCCGCGGCCGATGTGCTGCGGTTGGCTGTAAACATCACCCGCCAAAACATATGGTTCAACCTTGTATTTATGAAGGCCCGCTCGTGTCCCAGTATGATTGATCGGGTTGAGCAGGGAGATTAATTCTCCTACCTT
>CAUJFK010000162.1 GCA_963169175.1 Acidobacteriota bacterium
GAACTCGATCTCGCGGATCCCGCCGCGGCCAAGCTTGACGTTGAATGAAGCATCCGGCCCAAGCTGGCGATCGATCATTTCCTTTGAGAGAAAGACCTCGTGCAGGGCCTGTCCCGGATCGCGGCCTTTTCGGAAGACGAACTCTTCTACCTGGGAAAAAAACGACTTGAAAAGGGCCCTGTCGCCGGCACTGGCCCGCGAACGTATCAGGACCTGCTGTTCCCAGTTTCGCGCCTCGCTTTGGTAATAACGCACCGTTTCCTTCAGCGAAAGCGCGAGCGACCCGACGCGTCCATGCGGCCGCAGACGCATATCGACCCGATATGCCGCTCCTTCACCGGTTTGCTTACCGACAAGCCTTATCACGGCCTCGGCAAATTTCGCAAAATACTCGCGGTTTGAAACGGATTCGTGCGAACTGGTACCGGCCGTTGAACCATCGGCCGAATAAATGAACAGGAGGTCAATATCGGACGAATAATTAAGCTCTTTTGAGCCAAGCTTGCCGAGCGAAACAACGCAGACATCCGCCGGGAATCCGCGCCGTTTCTCATCCGCCTGGAACGGCGTTCCATATCTATTATCGATCTCCTGGCGTGCAAGGCGGACGGCATACTCGATGATAGTATCGGCGAGGCCTGATATTTCTTCTGTTATCTCGGCTACGGTCGAAAGCCGGCGGATGTCCCGGAGAAAAATGCGCAGCAGCTCGCGTCTGCGAAAACGTGCGAGCATCACATTTGCCTCGAGCCCGGAATGCGTGAGCGCAAAACGGGCAAGTGATTCAAGCAGATCTTCCTGCCGCTGTACCGCTGTCTCGTTTCGCTTGCCGGCAAGCCACGTCACATACTCCGGGTTCTGGATCAGCGTTGTCGATAAGAGCGGGCTGTACGAAGCAAGCGTAAGAACGTCCGACAAAACGCCTTCTTTCCGCCGTAGCCGATTGGCTTGCGAAGGGTCACGTTCGGCGAACTGGCCAAAAAAACGCCGGGCCGATTCGGGCGAGGGCAGTTCGCGAACAAGAAAGTCGAGACGATGGTCCGGCTGGTTCATTGGCGAAATCGAGCGGGAACGATCCCAAATTTCTTGATCTTATAACCAAGTATCCGTTCGGTAGAATCGAGCATTGCCGCGGCCTTTGCGATATTTCCGCGTGTCGATTTCAACGCGTCCTGGATTATATCGCGTTCAAACGCCTCTACGGCGGCCGATAGCGACAGACTGGTTACGGTACCCGAAACCTCGGCTGTCTGAAGTGTCGGCGGAAGATGATGGCCGTGGATGACGTTGGCGTCGCAAGCCAGAACGGCCCGTTCGATGGCGTTCTCAAGTTCACGAACGTTTCCCGGATAGTGGTAGCTCATAAGCATGTCGATCGCCGGGGTCGATATCCGCCGGATACGCTTTCCATGCTCGCTCTCATATTTTTCCAGAAAATGTTCGGCGAGCAGAAGAATGTCTGACTTTCGTTTCCTTAGCGGCGGAAGATGAATGGAAAAAACGTTGAGCCGGTAATAAAGGTCTTCGCGAAACGCGCCCGCGGCAATGGCTTCTTCCAAATTCCTGTTCGTCGCTGTGACCAATCGGATATTCGATCTTATTGTTTCGGTACCGCCGAGGCGTTCAAACTCGCGTTCCTGCAAAACGCGCAATAGCTTGATCTGCGTCGGCAGCGGCAGATCGCCTACTTCGTCGAGGAAAAGCGTACCGCCGTCCGCCAATTCAAATCGGCCGCGCTTGAGCCTGTCAGCTCCGGTGAATGCTCCGCGTTCGTGGCCAAAAAGTTCGGATTCTATCAGCGTATCAGGCAGGGCAGCGCAGTTTAATTTTATGAACGGCCTGCGGCTGCGCAGGCTGTTGTAATGGATCGCGCTGGCGATCATCTCTTTGCCGGTACCGCTTTCACCGCGCAAAAGGACCGTCGCGTTCGATCGCGCGACTTGCGTCACCTGGTCATAGACAATTCGGATGGCATTCGAGTTTCCGACTATGTGCGAAAAATCATACTTCTCCTTCAACTCCTGCTTGAGATGGATATTTTCCTCACGCAGCCTTTCGCGTTCACCGAGCACGGCCGTTTCTACACGCAGAGCCTGGCCGATAAGCGCAGCCGCAAGTTCAAGGAATTCCGTAGCCCCGCTGGCGATCGGGCCGTTGTTCGGCTGAACCGCGAGAAGGCCGATCTTTTTCTTGCCGCTCTTTATTGGCACCATCACCAACTCGGCTTCCACGTCATCGCTATTCAGGAAAGAAAGCGCGGGCTGGTCCGCAAAGCGGATAAACTCAGGGCCTGTCGTTCGCTCAAAGACCTCGGCGAACAGTCCACCCTCGACGCCGGCCTCAAGTTTACGAAAACCAGCACTGCTCAAGCCGAACGATGCCGACGCGACAAGCCGTTCGGCGTGCGATCGATATACCAGAACGAAAGATCGCGGGCATCCGAGCCCTTCAGCAATGCGCTCCGAGACAGCATTAAGATTGATCGTTATCGCCGCGTCCAGCGACAGGCAATCGGCTATCTTACGGAGCGTTGTAACGGAATGGTCCATGCGAAACAAGATGATCGAAAGAGTGCGAAGCCTATACTCGATGAACGGTAATGCTATTTGCCGACAAAATTGTAGTCATTGAAGTCCCCAGATGTCGATAATACCAGAAACCGAGTTGGTCCGCATCGAATGTCTATGAATCACGAAATGCCAAAACCTGTCGAGTGAGATAAATAGCGACAATATTGTAAGATTTCACAGATCTTTGAATCGTGCAAAGCCGGTAACTTCACGACACGAGTGCCGCCGCTAGTGTTCAGATAAAGGCGCGATGCAAGCAATTAGGTTAAAATTGGAGTATGGACCAGTGGTTCGGGCTGGGTGTCCGCCCAGACGAGAACAAAATGCGGCTTGAGGAAATGCTCTTTGACCGGTTTCGCCGGCTAAGTAAGCTTTATCTGCGCGCGGTGATCAAGGGTGAGAAATGCGAGGTGAATGGCCGGATTGAAAACCGCGGCCGCCGCCTGCTGCCAAATGATTTTGT
>CAUJFK010000163.1 GCA_963169175.1 Acidobacteriota bacterium
AACCGCATCTGCATATTGAGAACGTTGAGTCGGTGAAGGTCAACGGTTCGGAGGCGGTCGGACTGCACGTTCATGTTGAGGTCATGCCGGAGCTGCCGACACCTAAATATGAAGGCCTTGAACTAACAAGGGCAGTTCGTCCCGTACCTGAATCGGAGATCGATTTGCTTATCCAAAATCGTCTCAAAGAACAGTCGGCGCTGATACCTGTGGAACACCGTGCTTCTGAAACTGGCGATGTGGTCGTGGCTGACCTAACTGGTACTTTTGCCGATGATCCGGAAGGCGAGCCGATCACCGCCGACGATCTTGAGATCGAGCTCGGCGGCGACAATATAGAAGCGGCGTTCACAGAGAATCTCGTCGGCGTCAGGCCTGATGACGATAGGGATTTTTCCGTAAGTTATCCGCAGGACTTTTCATCAACCGCGCTTGCGGGCCGAACGGTCAACTATACGGCGAAGATCAAATCTGTCGGCAAAACGGAGCTGCCCGAACCCAACGACGAATGGGCAAAAAGCCTTGACGAAGGCTATGAAACGCTTGCAGACCTGAGAAATAAGCTGCGCAAGGACATGGAGGTATATGCGGCTGCCGATGCCGACGCCCGTGTCCGAAACGACGCGATGGCCAAGCTGATCGAAGAGAACGGGTTCGAAGTGCCCGCTTCGTTGATTGAAAATCAGGCCCGCAATCTTCTCAACAACTTTGCCCACGACCTTCAGCAGCGCGGTGTCGATCTGAATCGCGTCCAGAACGATTTTATCGCGATGGCATTTGAGCAGATGAAGTCGCAGGCAGAACGCGACGTGCGCGGGGCGATGCTGCTTGACAAGATAGCTCAGGCTGAAAATGTTGAGGTGAGTGAAGCCGAGGTTGAAGAAGAAGTCCAAAAAATGGCCGATCATTATCAGGTGACGTCGGACGAGATCCGTGAATCGCTGAACAAACAGGGCGGCGACGGCACGATCAGCAACAATCTGCGGACGCGCAAGTCGATCGAAGCTCTTGTTGCCAAGGCCAGGATAACTGAAGGCGAGTGGAAAGACCCGTCGGCGGAAACCGAAGCCGAACCCGAACCGGAGAAACCGAAAAAGGCGACAAAGGCAAAAGCGAAGTCAGCCGAAGCCAAGGAGCCAAAAAAGAAGACGGCAAAACCGGAGGCGTAGATCCGTTTGAAGCGGGCGAAGCGGTTGTTTGATTTTTTTGAATGGGCGGGCCCTGTTTGCATTCGAGTTTGAATCGTGTACAATCGGAAACCTGTTCGGGGCAATCGCTCCACACTCAACGTGTTACGGCCGCCCGATTCACCTTTTACCTGAACCATTGACAGATTTGAGAGAACACATATGGCACTAGTTCCAATGGTTGTCGAACAAACCTCGCGGGGCGAGCGGGCGTTCGACATTTATTCGAGGCTTCTTAAGGACAGCATCATTTTTATCGGAACGCCGATCGACGACATGATAGCGAATCTGCTCGTCGCTCAGCTCTTGTTTTTGGAGGCGGAAGACCCGGAGCGCGATATAAATCTTTATATCAACAGTCCCGGCGGGTCCATCACGGCGGGTATGGCGATCTATGACACGATGCAGTTCATCAAGAATGATGTGACGACCATCTGCGTAGGCCAATGTGCGTCGATGGGAGCGTTGCTGCTGACGGCGGGCACCAAAGGAAAAAGGTTCGCACTTCCGCATTCGCGAATACTTATCCACCAGCCTTCGGGCGGTGCGAGCGGCCAGGCGACGGATGTAAGGATCATGGCCGAAGAGATTCTGCGTATGCGCGAAATGACATCGAGGCTCATATCGGACCACACAGGCCAGGACTTCGATCAGGTTGAAAAAGATGTCGAACGCGATCGCATCCTTACGCCAAAGCAGGCAAAGGAATATGGGCTGATCGATGAAGTGATCGAGCACAGGGAGAAGTAAGGAGAGGCGGACTGGAGTCTCGTGTTCCGCTGCTTTTTATGGCAAATTTTAGGCGACCGGAAGAATTACTTTGTTGTTCGTTTTGCGGCAAGTCGCAGAACGATGTCCGAAAGCTTATCGCTGGCCCGGGCGTTTACGTTTGCAATGAGTGCATCGATATTTGCAATGAGATCATCAACGATGATGAACAGACCGAGGCGACATCGGCACGGGCGGTCATTCCAAAACCGTCGGAAATAAAAAACTTCCTCGATGAATATGTCATAGGCCAGGATGAATCGAAAAAACGACTATCGGTAGCGGTTTATCAGCACTACAAACGTCTTGAAATGGCAAAGCGTCGTTCTGACGTTGAGCTTCAAAAATCAAATATTCTACTTATCGGGCCGACGGGCACGGGCAAGACGCTGCTTGCACAAACACTTGCCCGCATACTGAGCGTTCCGTTCTGCATAGTTGACGCGACCAGCCTTACGGAGGCGGGATATGTCGGCGAGGATGTTGAAAATATTCTGCTGCGGCTCTTGCAGTCGGCTGGAAATGATGTGGAAAAAGCCCAGGAGGGAATCATCTACATTGACGAGATAGACAAGATCTGCCGCAAGGATGATAATCCTTCGATCACGCGTGACGTGTCGGGCGAAGGTGTGCAGCAGGCGTTATTGAAGATCCTTGAGGGAACGGTCGCAAATATTCCGACCGGCGGCGGACGCAAGCATCCGCAGCAGGATTTTATCCAGCTTGATACAACAAATATCCTGTTCGTTTGCGGCGGAGCGTTCATTGGGCTCGAAAAGGTAGTCGAAAAGCGTTTTCGCAACAAATCACTCGGATTTCAGGCCGAGGTCAAATCGAGCCGGGAACGCCAGCACGAAGCGTTGGCCAAGCTCGGGCCCGAAGATCTTATTCATTACGGCCTCATCCCGGAATTTGTCGGCCGGATGCCGGTCATTGGGACACTTACCGAACTGGATGAAGCGGCATTGATCAAGATATTGACGGAACCCAAGAATGCTCTTGTTCGTCAGTACCAGCGAAAATTCGAGTTCGATAACATCGGTTTGAAGTTCACTGAAGAGGCACTCCTGGCCATAGCGCAGCAGGCCCATAAGAGAAGGGTCGGGGCCCGCGGCCTGATGATGATCATGGAGGAGATATTGCTTGAATCCATGTACGTTCTGCCGTCCGAAAATAAGGTCAAGGAATTGGTCATCACCCGTGACATGGTCGAACGCAAAGCCCCGGTCTTTGATGTGATCGGCCCCCGAATGGAAGAGGCAGCCTAAGCATCTTTTAAACTGCTGGATCAATGTGTACCCGTCCCCAACATTCCATCTGAGCAATGCGGGTGCTTATCCTTTCACAGTATTATTTCCCCGAGGCAGTTCCAAAACCTCATGAATTGGCCGAAGCCCTGAGCTCCGCCGGGCATGAAGTTTTTGTTCTGACCGGATATCCGCATTATCCGGGCGGAGTTATGGCAGAAGGCTATCGTTTGGGCCTATTTAAGAATGAGAAGATCAGAAATATTCCCGTCTTCCGTGTTTTTGAACTTCCGTATCACAGCACCCGTCCGATACTTCGGATAGCAAATTACATTTCATTCATGCTTAGCGCGCCGATCGGTGCCATCTTCTCGCCGAAAGCAGACGTTATCTATGTTTGGCATCCGCCGCTTACCATCGGGGTTGCGGCGTGGCTTATCGGCAAGATCAAGCGTGTCCCTTTCGTGTATGACGTGCAGGATATCTGGGGAAGCTTTACTGTACTTTCGGGTATGGTCCGAGAGGGCGGGGCGGCGATCAAGCTGATCCGCTGGCTTGAAAGGTTTGTTGCAAAGCGGGCTTCGCATACGATCGTGCAAACCGCCGCTGGCGCCGAGTATTTTACTGAACGCGGTGTTCCCGCGGAAAAGATATCGATCCTGCCGCATTGGATAGACGAAGCAGTTTTCGGCAGGGCGAAGGATGATGATCGACAGGCCGTTAGGGCCGAGTTCGGATGGGGCAGCCGATTCATCATTCTTTTTGCGGGAAACATTGGAATAGTGCAAGGACTTGAATCGGTCCTTGAAGCCGCGCGGCTTTTGCCGAATGATAATGCGAAGATCGTTTTTATGGGCGACGGCACGGACAGGCCGCGTTTGGAGGCGATTGCGACATCTTCAATGATCGGCGACCGGATCGAATTCATCGACCGCCAGCCTATGGAGCGAATGCCCGCAATGATGGCTTCCGCTGACGCCATGTTGGTCAGCCTTAAGCGATCGGAGTTGGCAAAGTTTGTTGTCCCGTCAAAAACGGTCGCATATCTTGCCAGCGGCAAGCCGATCCTGATGGCTGCCGGTGGTGCCTCGGAAGATCTGATACGAGAGGCAAAGGCCGGCATCGTGGTCGAACCTGAGAACGCGGCCGATCTCGCCGAGGCCATCGAACGGATGCAGCGAATGCCAGCCGATGAATTAAACATGCTGGGCGAAAACGGCAGACAATTTCTGCTTGAGAACTTGAGCAAGGACGAGGTGATGCAAAAGTACATCGACCTGCTTCGAACGGTCGCCGAGGAATGGAAGAAATAACCAAGCGAAAATGTCTGGTTACAGGCGCCACAGGTGTTCTCGGCGTACCGCTTGTTCAGGTACTGCTCAATCGCGGACATACGGTTCGGGTCCTTGCGCGGCAGCCCATTTCCGGTGATCAGTTCGGCGGGCCTGTCGAGGTAGTTGAGGGTGACCTGCGCGACCCTGAAGCGCTCGAACTTGCGGTCGCGGGCGTCGATTGGATCTTTCACCTTGCTGCGAAGCTGCACATCAACGATCCGGGCGAAGAAGCACGCAAAGAATACATTTCGGTCAATGTCGAGGGAACGCAGAATTTGCTCGCCGCGGCGGCCACCCGGTCGGTGCAAAAGTTTGTCTTTTTCAGTACGATCAACGTCTATGGTCCCACTGTCTCGGGCGATCGTCTGAATGAAGCAAGCAGTTTGGTCCCGGCAGGGATCTATGCCGAGACAAAAGTTTCTGGCGAAAGGCTTGTGCTTGCCGCTAAAAACAGCGGCCAGCAAGATATAGGTATTGTCCTGCGTTTGGCCGCCGTTTACGGTTCGCGGATGAAAGGGAATTACCTTCGCCTTGCACAAGCAATATCAAAAGGGAAGTTCCTTTTTGTTGGAAAAGGCTTAAATAGCAGAACGCTGGTGCATCAATCGGATGCGGCCGCGGCGGCCGTTCTTGCCGCGGAATGCGCCAAGGGCGGCTCGATATATAATGTTACCGACGGGTCGGTATATACCTTGCGTAAGATCGCGGATGCCGTCGGCGATGCTCTCGGCAAAAAGGTATCTCGCATTCACCTGCCGATAAAGCCGATCAGGGTTGGAATAGCCGCTGTTGAAACACTTGGCCGGGGCCTTGGCATTCGGCCCCCTGTTAGCCGCGGCCTTCTCGACAAATTTTTGGAGGATATTGCTGTCGATGGGTCGAGGATCCAGCAAGAGTTGGGCTTCCGGCCGCGATTTGACCTCAAACAAGGATGGAATGAAGCGGTGGACAGCATGATCAGGAAATAGGATTTTCTGAATTTACGGCGGATTGTGCGTTTGTGTTCAATCGAGTGTCATATAGGTTGGGCTTCTTTAATATTGCTTTTCGGAAGCGATTTTGCGTAAATAGTAAATAACGCGCAGTATTGGTACAACACACTGCGGACCGTCCCGTTCCCCCATCAGTATGCAAGAATTTTCAGACCAGATGCCTTCGGACATTAAGCGTTACCCAATGGTCCCGATCCGGGATGTCGTGATATTTCCATACACGAAAGTTGCGTTCAAGATCGGACGGCCGAGCTCGGTGCGGGCTTTGGAAGAGGCGATGTCCGGCGAACGCGATATTTTCCTTGCAACACAGCACGACGCAACGGTCGATGAA
>CAUJFK010000164.1 GCA_963169175.1 Acidobacteriota bacterium
GCATTGAACGCTTCTCGCTGATGTACGATTGGCGCACTATCGAGATCAGTGTTTCGGCCCCGGCCGGATTTGCACTTCAGTTCGACACGCCGGGGCTTCAGGGCGGGCCCGTTGCAGCTGAGCCGGGCCGGGCACGATGGGTTTGGAAAGCTGAAGGCCTAAAGGCATTCGCTCCGGAGACGGCAATGCTCGATCCAATAAGCTCAAGCCCGCGGTTTATTGTCACGAGCCTTACCTCATTCGAAGAACTCGGCCGCTTTTTTGCCGCCGGTGTTCGCGAAAAAGCGATGGTTACGCCGGAAGTACAAAAGCTTGCCGATGAGATAACGGCAGGCCTCAAAACGCCCGACGAACAGGCGGCACGTATCTATCAATGGGTCAATAAGAATATACGTTACCTGCTCGTTGTTCTTGATCGCGGCGGCTGGGTTCCGCACAATACGACCGAGATACTCAAGAACGGCTACGGCGACTGTAAAGATTACACGACACTTATCCATGCCCTGCTGAAGGCAAAAGGTATAGAAAGCACGCCGGTCCTGATCAACGCGGATTTCGGCACATGGTTCCCGAAAGTTCCGGCGACCAGCTATTTCAACCATGCCATTCTCTATGTTCCAAGCCTGAAACTCTTTGCCGACGCAACCGCGCCTAATACACGGCTTGGGATCATACCGGCACAGCTTGTCGGTAAGACCGCACTTCTCTCATCGGAACAAAGCGGGCTGATAGCTTTGCCGAAAAATAACCCGGATTCAAATGAGGTGGCAAGTGATATTGAGATCGAGTTTGCGGAAAATGGTGACCTGAAGGCCATATCGAAAAACACAATATCGGGGAGGACCGAGATGGTGGTCAGGCCGCTGTTCGGCGAATATTCGCGATATGTCGCCCCGGATGCTTTGGTAAAAGTGATCCTCGCGTTCTATGGCATCAACGGGACCGGCCGCGTGCTTTCGATCTCCGATCCGCATACTGTGAACGAGCCCTTCGCTCTCAGCATGGAGGTGAACATTCCTGATTACACGACGCTCGTGCCAAAGGGTTCGCTAACGCTTCCGGTCGGCCTGAACATGAACAGCCTTAGTGTTTATGAAATGTTCACAAAAGAAGAAAAGCGAAGCACCGATCTGATTGTCGGTGCCGCGCGGCTGCGCGAGCGATACCTATTGAAGCTGCCCGCTTCGGCGGCTTTCGGCGAACTGCCCGCTCCGGTCAAATTTTTCAATGCCGCGGGCCAATTGACATCAACGTATTCACAGGTGGCCGGAGGAGTTGAACTGGTCCGCGAACTCGTCATCGCAAAGGACGCCTACGCACCGGCCGAGTATCCGCTGTTCAAGGAACTTATTCGAAACACCATTGAAAGCCTAAACTCGTCGGTCCCGTATACGTCAGACCCAAAGCTGCTCAAGGCAAAAAATACGAGGCGAGGGCGGCGGCCTAGTGCAAGATCCGCCAAAACCGGACTCGACGCCGTATTTTCAGCATTGATGCCCGGGCTTGATGACGGCAAACTTGCGGCCGGCCAGGTGCGTAAGCTCGAAGCAAAGGTTACCGCCGAGCCCGACGATACCGAATCGCGCATCCGGCTGCTTCGCCACTATATGAGCTACGAGGTCCGTGAAACACCGGCAGTTATAAGATCGCGTACCACGCACCATCTCTGGTTCGTCCGCAACCGGCCGGAAATGCCGGCGACAACGATATTCGGTATTTTTGGCCGCACGAATTTTCAGAGATCGCCGGAGTATATAACCCTGCGTGATGAATGGCTGCGGCAGGCCGCGGCTCAAAAGTCCAACAAAATGGTCCGGTTGAACGCCGTAGAATTTGTGCAGGAGATCGAGCCCGACGTGGCGAAACAATTGCTGAAGGGCGGAATGGCGATCGATCCAACCGTTTACGAATACCCGTTTCAGCTTTTGCGATTGGCCCGCTCGGAACTCGACGATGTGGACAAGGAGATCACCGCGGATGAACGAACCGTGCTTAACCGCCGTATCCTGGATCTCGGCCGCACCTCGCTGGCACTGATCACCAAGGAGCGCTCCGAAGATCGTGACGCAAACCGGGGTGAGCTGACAATAAATATGTGCCGCTCCGCGCTCGAAACTGGCGATATGGCATTGGCAGAATCACTAGGCCGTGACCTCGTCGTTGAATTCGGCAGCGAGATCGGAAACGCCGCATACTCACAGGCATCGCATGTTGGGAATATTGCTCTCGGCATGGTTGAACTTTCGCGCGGCAGCACATCAAAAGCGGTTGAACACCTGCTAACGTCCATTCGCGCGCCGCTTCGGAAGACGCAGGGACATTTCACCGGCATCGACCTTACACTCGCTAAGGAGCTTTTCCGCAAAGGCGAACATAAAGCTGTTATCGAATTTCTAAAGCAAACCCTCGAACTCGAGAGCTTCAAAAGCCAGCCGGAAGTTTACAAAAAGCGTATTGACGCAATTCGTGTGTGGATATTGCAGGCGCAAAATGGCGTCGAACCAAATTTCGATTTTGAAAAGACCGCCGCGAAAAAGTAATATTCGTTCTACGATGACAAAGGGTAACGAAATTTCAGCGAAAACCGGCCTTGCCTTTATCGGCTGCGGCGTAATGGCCGAATCGATGATCGCCGGACTACTGCGGGAAAGGATAGTTGCGGCAAAGCAGATCGTCGCCAGCCATCCGCGCCGCGACCGTCGTGAGGAATTAAAAAAACGCTATGGCATAAAGGTGTTCGCCGATAACGGTGCCGCCGCCAAAGCGTTCCGCGGGCCTCATTCAGTGGTGCTGCTGTGCGTAAAACCGCAGAGAATGGAGGCAGTTCTTGCCGACCTTGCCGGCGCGGTGACAGCGGACCAGTTGGTCATTTCCATAGTTGCGGGGGCAACCATCGGAACGATCGCTGAAATGCTCAACAGCCGCCTGGTCGTGCGTGCCATGCCAAAT
>CAUJFK010000165.1 GCA_963169175.1 Acidobacteriota bacterium
TCGCCGAGATTTGCCTCAACGGTCTGCCAGGCGGTTTCGATCATTTCCGGCTTTAGGCCGAGTTGAATTATGGATTCTGACCATTCCAACCTTGCCGGATCTTCAGAGTGAAGCCCGACGCCGTTTACGTTGGCGATCATATTGGCCGCGTCAACGATATAGGTAATTATAAGTTGGTCCTGCGCCTGTGCCGGGTCATGGTGGTTCAGGATAGAGATACACACTTCCTCCGGAAGGCCCCAACGCCGTGCCACCAGGGCCCCGACCTCTGCATGGCTGTAACCGAACCTGGCGATCTCAGCCCGCAGGGCCTCACCGTCTTCGGCCGCTTCCATTGCTTCCAGAAAGCCGTCGCTGTCGTATGTAAGGAGGATGATCTTACCAACATCATGCAGAAGTCCGCAGACAAAGGCCTCTTCGCTTGAGCGGTTGCGCAGCATCTTGCTAAGTTCGCGGGCAAGCAAACCGACCGCGAGGGAATGCTTCCAGATGGTCTTTACCTCGCGGCTTTTATAAATGGCCTCGGAAAACGTCTTTGATGTCAGTTCCATCATGACGATGTCGTGTATCGTCACGGTCCCGACGGCATTCACCGCTTGCTGCATTGTTGTAATGTGCTTTTCCAGTGAATAGATCGGCGAATTTGCCAGCCTAAGTATCCGCGTCACCAGCGAGGGTTCGAAATTGATCGCTTCGGCCACCTTTGTGGTGGACGCGTCATAGTCGCGAAGAACTGTGGTCAACCGCATTACTCCGCCGGGCGATGGCGGAAGTTTCATGTCAACGAGTGTGTCGAGGTCGATCCGCGGAGCTGAGGGAGGCACTCCAGGCACGAAATGAGATTCTTGAGGAAGCATGTTTTTGAACAAAAAATTTGAGATCTAGGGGTAACGTAGTTCCCTCCTTCCCGCCTATCGGCAGAATTTAGAAAAACTTTACCGAAGCATCGCTTTTTTGTTCAGATGTCCTAGTAGAGCTAAGAAAATGCTTCGAGGTATTTAATGCCCGAACCTGTGTTGAAGATGACAACGGATTCGCCGTCGGCAACAAGGCCGTCATCGACCAACTTTCTCAGGGCGGGCAAACAGGCGGCTCCTTCGGGTGCCGCAAAAATCCCTTCCGCCGCCCCGATCTCGCCAACGGCCTTGATCAAGTCCGCGTCTGGGACCGAGATCGCCGTGCCGCCCGAAGCCCGCAGAGCATCCAGTATCAAAAAATCACCGATCGCCTTCGGCACCCGCAGCCCTGAAGCAACGGTCGCCGCGTTCTCAAATTCATCGGCGAACCGCCCGCCTGCGTGAAAGGCGCGAACTATCGGTGCACAGCTCTCGGATTGTACCGAGACCATCCGCGGCCGTTTTGAACCGATCCAACCCATCTGTTCCATTTCATCAAAGGCCTTCCACATCCCGATCAGGCCCGTGCCGCCGCCGGTCGGATAAAGGACCACGTCGGGCAGTTTCCAGCCCATTTGTTCGGCCAGTTCGTAGCCCATCGTCTTTTTGCCTTCTACACGGTATGGCTCTTTCAGCGTCGAAACGTCGAACCAGCCTTCTGCCTCTTTGCGTTCGGCCACGATCTTGCCGCAATCCGTGATCAGGCCGTCGATCAGCGTCACATTCGCACCGGTCTGCCCGCATTCGATAATATTTGCCTGCGGCGTATCGCTCGGCATAAAGATGTGGGCTTCCATGCCCGCGCGGGCGGCATAAGCCGCCATCGCACCGGCGGCGTTCCCGGCCGAAGGGACCGCAAGCTTCGTCACGCCCAACTCCTTTGCCATTGAGATCGCGGCCGTCATTCCGCGTGCCTTAAAACTCTGTGTCGGATTTTGGCCTTCGTCTTTGATAAACAGATCGAGTTTTACCGGCAGTGCCGCCGCCAGCCGACTCGCTGCTAAAAGCGGTGTCCAGCCTTCGCCAAAACTGACGATGTTTTTGTCGTCAACAGCCGGCAGCAACTCGCGATAACGCCACAGCGACGAAACACGCGATGCGAGATCTTCTTTTTTCAGCGAAGCTGAGGCCTTTTGAAGATCGTACCGAACAAGAAGCGGTTTGCCGCACGCGGTACAAAGATTCTGAAGCGTATGTGCTTCGTGCCGCAAACCGCACAAAGCGCATTCAAGATGGGTTATGTTCATATTGTCCGAAGTTCGTTCATCGTCAGTCTATCAACTCGATCGCGAACTCCAAACCTTACTTCTTCCAAACAAACTCCTTTATCAAATTAAATGCCGCGTCCATCCCAAGAGAGCAGGTGCCGCTTTTCAACCCGTCCTTGTAATCGTAGCGGGCCGGATACCAGGTTTCGGCCGCGATAATGCTCCCCGTGTAGGTTCCGACAATACGCGGAATGCCGACGACGCGCTTGCCGTTCTTGTCGCAAGCGGGCTTCCTAGATTCTTTAAGTAATTTCTGAACCGTTGTTTCGCATCCAGGCGTTCATAGCCGGTGTCGATCGGATCTTTGTCCTTAGCCGCGGTCTCGGCAATCGTCGGCGGGCGTGAGGAACGTTCCACCTCCGCCGAAACGGACGGTTGTTTTGAGGAGGCCTGGTCCGTAATAGCCTCAGTCTTGTTCGTGATATTCCTGGTTTCGGTCCCGTCGTTCTCTGGTTCGCCGGATTGTGCGAAAGCGTTAGCGGCGGCCGCCAATATACAGGCAGCCAAAAGCAGTTTTGCGGTCATCTTCCCCCCTTGTTCGTTCTGGTCCCTTATACCTTAGCCGTCATTCGTCGCCTGCCGTGCAAGCATGGGTTTGAGAACCTTGTACACATTCTCAGTCATTATTTTTTCACCTTCCGCATTCGGATGTATGCCGTCAGCCTGATTCAATTCTTTATGCAAAGCAACGCCGTCCAAAACGAACGGCAGGAATACAACGCCATGCTCATCCGCAAGGTCAGGAAACACCATCGTAAATTCTCGCTGATACTCCGCTCCCGCGGCCGGCGGGGCAAGCATGCCGCATAGAAGTACATCGATATTTCTTGCCTTTGCCTTGCGGATGATCTTGTCCAGGTTTTCCTTCATCTTTTCCGGCGGCAGCCCGCGCAACAGGTCGTTTGCTCCGAGCTCAAGTATCAGTATCTTTGCGTTTTCCTGATCGAGCACCCAATCGGCACGCTCCAGGCCGCCGAGGCTCGTGTCGCCGGAAACTCCGGCGTTGACAACTTCGTAATCAAATCCGTCGGCCTCGAGCTTTTGCTGAAGCAGATACGGATACGATTCCTTTTCCGCAAGCCCAAATCCGGCGGTCAGGCTGTCGCCAAAGGCTATTATCTTCGGCCGCGATGATCGTACCTGCGGCGTCACAAGCGGTTTCGCTGCAGCATTGGCCGATGGCGGGTGTTTTGCCGCTCCGCACGCGGACAACATCACGATCAGAAAAATGGAACCTATCGCTAAAGATATTCGAATAAAGGGAAGCATCATCAAATTGGTCCTGAACAAGGGATCACACGTCTCGGTATGATGCTCTTAAAGGCCGCAACTGTTGGCAACATCCGATGTGATCCAAGGCCGAATTAGTTTTCCGGCAATGTTCGATTATCTTAGTCTATATGATAACTCTCGAGAACGTCACCAAGACTGTCCGCTCCGGTACAGAGGACCTGACCATTTTATGCGATGTGAATATACGCATTCCCGACGGCCAGTTCGTTGCCCTGACCGGAGCCAGTGGAAGCGGCAAGTCAACTCTGCTCGGCCTGATCGCCGGCCTCGATTCGCCTTCATCGGGCCGGATACAGATAGACGGCGATGAGGTTACCACCATGGGCGAAGATGATCTTGCACGTATGCGCAGTGAAAAGGTAGGGTTTATCTTTCAGTCGTTCCACCTGATACCGAGCCTTACGGCCTTTGAAAATATCCTGATCCCGATGGAGATACTCGGTGTTCCCGACGCCCGTTCCCGGGCGCAACACTTGCTTGCCGATGTCGGCCTCATGGACCGCGGACATCATTACCCGTCCGAGCTTTCGGGCGGTGAGCAGCAGCGCGTTGCCATTGCCCGGGCGTTTGCCAATGAGCCGTCCATCCTGTTGGCAGATGAACCAACGGGCAATCTCGATTCAAAGAATGGAACGCACATATTTGAACTTATGACCGCCATGCACGCCCGGCGCAGCGTGACCCTTGTCCTGGTCACGCACGACGCACGGCTTGCGGCCGAAGCCGACCGGCAGATCGTTTTGGTGGACGGACGCGTTTCTTCTGACAGCGAGCAACAGGACAGAACGGTCGGGTTTGCGGATCTGGGCATACAACCATGAATTTTATTTTCAATCTCACCAGGCGCGAGATCCGTTCGTCCTGGCGGCGGCTCCTGTTCTTCTTTCTCTGCATCGCACTCGGAGTTGGTTCGGTCGTTGCACTCCGCTCGCTTATTCAAAACCTGATGCTCGCCGTCGGGACCGATGCACGCGCGCTGATGACAGCTGACATCGAGGTAAGTTCGACATCAGACTTCACGCCGTCCGAGATCGGCAAGATCGAGAAGGTCGTCTCGACCAGCGGGATCGTCGAAGCTCGCAATGAAGTGTTGACAACGTCG
>CAUJFK010000166.1 GCA_963169175.1 Acidobacteriota bacterium
CAACATGCCAGGACTTGCTTCAGACTAAGGCGGCGTTGGCGGCGATCTTTGAGCACTTTGAGCGGACTAAAGTCCGCGTTCCTGTCATCGCGCAGGTTACGATCGAAACGTTTGGGACGATGTTGAACGGTACCGAGATCGGGGCGGCGCTGACGGCGCTTGAGCCGTTTCCGATCGATGTTATCGGAATGAACTGCGGCACCGGGCCGCGTCAGATGGCGGATAGTTTGAAATTTCTTTGCGAAAATTCGCCTATACCGGTTTCGGTCCTGCCGAACGCGGGCTTGCCCGAGGTTAAGGATGGCAAACAGCATTACGACGAAACGCCGGAGTCGTTTGCGGCCCAGGTCGAGCGTTTTGCAAAGGATTACGGAACGAATATCGTCGGCGGCTGCTGCGGCACAACGCCGGAATTTCTGAAACTTGTGGTTGAACGCGTCGGGCGAATTTCGCCGAAACAGCGGAACGCAAAACTCGCTCCATCGGCTTCGTCGATCTATTTTCAACAGCCTTACACGCAGGACGCGTCGTTCCTCATCGTCGGCGAACGCGTCAACGCGAGCGGGTCGAAAAAGATGCGCGACCTGCTAGAGGCCGAAGATTGGGACGGGCTGATAAATCTTGCCAAGTCGCAGGAAAAAGAAGGCGCACACATTCTGGATGTGAACGTCGATTTTGTCGGACGTGATGGCGTCGCGGATATGCACGAACTTGCCTCGCGGCTGGTGACGAACGTGAAGATCCCGATCATGTTCGACTCGACCGAATGGGAAAAGATGGAAGCCGGCCTCGAGCACGCGGGCGGCAAATCTATTCTCAACTCGACCAACTACGAGGACGGCGAGCCGCGATTCTTGAAACTTCTCAGTCTCGCAAAGGAATACGGCGCGGCTGTTGTCATCGGCCTAATCGACGAAGACGGCATGGCTCGATCGGCTGAGAATAAATTGAAGATCGCGCGGCGGGCGTACAATCAGGCGACCGAATTCGGCATTCCCGGCCACGATATTTTCTTTGATCCGCTCGCATTGCCCATCTCGACAGGTATCGAGGAAGACAGAAAGAATGCGGACGAGACGATCATTTCGATACGCCAGATCAGACAAGAGATGCCGGAGGCGAATATTATTCTCGGCGTCTCGAATATTTCTTTCGGGTTGAATCCGGCGGCACGCGTTGTGCTGAATTCCGTGTTTCTCCACGATTGTGTCGAGGCGGGAATGAACTCGGCGATCGTCAACGCATCGAAGATCTTGCCGCTGATACGGTTCAATGAGCATGAGATAGACACGGCGCGCGATCTGATCTATGACCGCCGAAAATGGAACGCGAACTTCAGTTCGCCCGACTTGCGGACTGAAGTCCGCGATCCGCAAATATGCACGTATGACCCGCTTGTAGAGTTTACGACGCTGTTCGAAGGCAAAACGGCGCAATCCATCAAACCCGATATTTCAAATCTGCCGGTCGAAGAGCGGTTGAAGGAACATATTATCGAAGGCGAAAAGATCGGGCTGGAAGATTCGCTTAATGAGGCTTTGAAGACATATCCGCCGCTCGACATCATCAATAATTTACTGCTTGACGGGATGAAAGTGGTTGGCGATCTGTTTGGCAGCGGGCAGATGCAGCTTCCGTTTGTGCTGCAATCGGCAGAAGCGATGAAGGCGGCGGTGAAGTTTCTTGAACCGTTCATGGAAAAGGCCGATGCGACAAACAAGGGAACATTGGTGCTGGCCACGGTTAAAGGCGATGTGCACGACATCGGCAAAAATCTTGTCGATATCATCCTTACCAACAACGGCTACAAGGTCGTAAATCTCGGGATCAAACAACCGATAGACGACATACTTTCGTCATGGAAAGAATCAAATGCCGACGCGATCGGGATGAGCGGCTTGTTGGTCAAATCGACGCTGGTTATGCGCGACAATCTTGAATTGATGAATGAACGCGGCATCAACGCGCCGGTAATTTTGGGCGGCGCGGCATTGAACCGGAAATACGTGGATAACGATCTGATCCCGCTTTATGGCGGCGAGCTTTTCTACGCGCGTGATGCGTTCGACGGCCTGCACGCGATGGACAAGCTGACGCGGGCGGAAAATTTTACCACAGAGAGCACAGAGAGCACGGAGAAGATAAGCAAAGCGGCCGCCGCGACGCAGGCGGAAACACGACCGGTAGGGAGTGTGCCGCCTAATATCCAGACCGTGTCGGATTCCGAAGACCTCGTCGGCGAAGACGCAAAACTTGGTGTGGAGGCCGCAAGGGTAACTGCTCGTTCAAGCGGCGATACTACACATACAAATCGCTCGGATATTTCGCAAGACGCTGCGATCCCAAAAGCTCCGTTCTATGGTTCGAAGGTCGTCGAGATCACCAATCTGACAAAGGTGTTCGACTTTATAAATGAGACAGCGCTGTTCAAGGGCCAGTGGCAATTTAAGCAAGGGAAACGGTCGAAGGAAGAGTATCAGCAGATTTTAGACGAAACGGTTTATCCAAAATTTGCCGAACAGAAAGCCCGGGCGATACGCGAAAAGCTGCTTGAGGCAAAGGTTGTTTATGGCTATTTTCCGTGCCGGTCTGAGGGGAACGACCTCGTCATTTATCAGGACGATGAGAAAACCGAACGGCTTCGATTTACGTTTCCGCGCCAGCCGGCCGATCAGCGGGGCGGGAAGAATTTGTGCCTGGCGGATTACTTCTTGTCAGAACCCGAAGCGGTAGCGACGGGCCTCGGTGGAGCGGACGACGAGGAGCCGCAAGCTAAAGCATGCGGGACGACTGATGTGGTTGCGTTTCAGTTGGTTACGATGGGCGGGCGGGCAAGCGAGCATTCGGCGAAGCTTTTCAAGGCGGATAATTATCAGGAATACCTTTTGTTTCACGGTCTTTCGGTTGAATCAGCGGAGGCGCTGGCGGAGTTGTGGCACAAGCGAATACGCGACGAACTCGGAATTGCGGGCAACGATGCGCCCGAATTAGCAAAGCTTTTTCACCAGGGCTATCAAGGCTCGCGTTACAGCTTTGGCTATCCGGCATGCCCAAACATTGCCGATCAGGCAAAGCTATTCGAACTCCTCGGGCCGGATCGGATCGGCGTCGAACTAACGGACGAATTCATGCTCGATCCCGAACAATCGACCTCGGCGATCATCGTGCATCATCCGGAAGCGAAAAATTTCAATATTGAGTA
>CAUJFK010000167.1 GCA_963169175.1 Acidobacteriota bacterium
TGCCCCTGTCCATTCAGCGGACGTGGTGTCGCGCCAAACAACCTCGTAACCCGCAAGGTCTCGGTCAGAATTCGCATCCCATTTCAGATCGGTATCGTTTGTCAGCCGCCGCGTGACTATGCCGACATTCTTTGGCTTGGCCGGAGCGTTTGCAAGGCTTGCCAGCGCGATCAGATTCACGCGGGCGACATTTGCCACATATCCAAAATCAACGAACTCGGGCGTGTCACCATAGAAAATGCCATTCTCGGTCCGAACGGTCTGGTGCTGGTGCGTGTAATCCTCGTCAACTTCGGTGATCCGCGCCGCCGGAAAGCCGCGTTCCAGAAAGGGAATATGATCGCCGCCGCGCAGATAGCGGTCGCGGCGATAGATCATCCACACTTTGAACGTCTTTAAATATCTGTCGGCTTGCTCCTTGACGTACCGTGCAAGTTGGCGCGAGGCCGAATCGTTCTCGCCGCCAACGCTGCGGCGCGTGTTTGCCTGCTGCTCAGTCTCATTTGACGGTACGCCTTCGCTAAATACGCGGACACGGTTTCGGTTTGGCGATGCCTTTTGCGTCGTAACGCCGCCGACAATATCGTTTGTGAACATCGCCTCGATATTCATTGCCGTCTGCTTTGCCTGTTCGGCAAAATGAGTAGCCCCGAGCAAGCCCTGCTCTTCACCTGGAACGGTTATAAAAACTATGGTCGCGTCGAATTTGCGCTTCGACATCACGCGGGCAAGTTCGATAACGGTCGCCGTGCCCGACGCGTCGTCGTTCGCGCCGGGAGCATCGCATTTGGCGTCGATCGGGCTTGAACACATCGAATCATAGTGGCCCGAAACCACATACACCCGGCCCGGATCGGTCGTGCCTTTCAGGGTCGCAACAACATTTGTCAACGTCGTCGGTTCAGGAACGCGATTGGCCTTCGGCTGCAGGAACGATTGTTTTCCCACGATCAGGCAGTTTCCGCAGGCTGCACTGAATTTTTGAAACTCGCCGTATATCCAATCCCGCGCCGCCCCGATACCGCGTGCGGGGTTATCCTGCTCCGACAATGTGTTGCGGGTGCCAAAGGAAACCAGTTTCCGAATTGTCGCCTCGATATTCTTCGCCGATACTTCCTTGACCATTTTTGCGATCTCAGGATCGGGAACGGACCGCGGCTGAGCGTTGGTTTGTGCGGTAGCGGCGACGGCGGCAGCCGATAGGACCAGAACGGTTGCGATCAAATTTTTCATTGGCTTTGGATACCTTAGGGTAAGTTTCTCGTACAAAATGTAAATCCAAACGCAGCAATAAGCAATCGAAGAGTCGCTGTCGCCGGATTTTGCAGGGTTTGCTCTCAATGCGTTCGGATCACAGTGGATTCTTAATTCGTGGTTTTCGCTTTCTTTGATTCGTGCCTTTCGTGGCGGCGAAGCCGGAGCTTGCCCCACGAACCAAGGCGAAATGAAGAAAGCAAGCTGCGAAATAATGTGCCGGTTGGGAAAACGTGCCTACTATCCCGAATAATTAATCTACTAAAGTGTAATCTTCCATACTTCCGCGCAAATTGGAATTGTGCTCTACTAATAGGTACCTTTTTGCTTCGTTGGAAAACCAGAACTGTTTTTGAGGCAGATCGACCGATCATCGGGATCGATCAATGCCGAAATCGCCGCCATTTCAGAATGATCTGTCGAGCGGATACCTAAGCCGTACAGGGTTCCACAGCCTAAACTGGACCGGCTTTCGGCCGCTTGGGATGCCAAAAGGTTGGCGCCACATGCGGCTGGCTTGACTACCCCCTTTCGCATCGGCTCGTACGGGCTTTCCTCACGCAAGTGAACTTTAGTCCGAAATCGTGTTTAACGACGGCGCATAAATTCTTGTCGTTTGTATTCATATTTCACGAGGGTTGGCTCGGTCGAGAACAATGATTCTCTCGCTGTGCCGACGCGTCATCATCATCGTGGGCCATCGGCTTACGCTGAAGGCTTTTATCTAGAAAAGAATTCGGAGGAATTACAATTAAATGTCTAAGTCCCGGACCAAATTGTTGTACCGACAGATGCTCGACCGCGTCGCGTTGTTCGTGATGATCGCTGCATCTCTCGTAGTTCTTGTAGGCAGCGCGTCCGCGCAGGAAACTGCGTGGACAGCGAACTACGATCGGCCTGAAAATATCAAGAAGTACAAAGGCGTAAACAGGCAATCTTTTCCGACAGAGTTCAAACTTTTCCACCTGAACTCAGCCCCGCTAAAGCAACAGCTATTTTCTGTAGTTGATGCCGGCAGTGATGCGTCGAAGCAGCGATCGATCATCATCACGGTTCCGAACGCTGACGGCGGTATCGAATTGTTTGAAGTATTCGAAGCATCCAACTTTGCGTCGGAGCTTCAAGCAAGATTTCCTGAGGTTCGAGCGTATTCGGGCCGCGGCATTACTCATCCTAATTCGACCCTAAAGCTCAGCTTTTCGCCATCAGGCGTAAAAGGCACGATCTTCCGCAATGCCGACGAATTCTTTCTCGCAAGCGGCCAGACGGAATTTATTGAGCCATATTCGGCCGATCGCAGCACCTATGCGGTGTTCAGGTCCGAGAGAAAGGCCGGCGAATTGCCATGGGCATGTACGACAGAGGAACAGTCTCTGTTCAATAACTGGAAGTCGCAGATCGGCGATCCGGGCGTGATCCTCAGCAGCGAAGGCACGATCCGCACGCTTCGCCTTGTCCAATCGTGCAACGGGGAATATGCCAACTACTTCGGAGCAACCATTAACGGCACGCCCGCAGACCAATTGCTTGTCGCGGCCGGTATCAATGCCACATTGACGCGTTCAAATGGTGTCTATGAGAAAGATCTTGGTGTTCACCTTAACCTGACGCCCGAAACCACCTCGGTCTGGTTCTATAATCCCGCGACCGACCCGTACACCGGTATGGGAAGCTGGAACACCCAGTTGGCGAACGCCATTGCAGCCGCAAACATCACGCCGGCAATGTACGACATCGGGCATATGTTCGGGGCCTCAGGCGGCGGCGGTAACGCGGGCTGTATTGGCTGTGTTTGTGCGGCCGATCATTCCAAGGGGAGAGGCATCACCTCGCCAGCGGATGGAATTCCGGAAGGCGACAATTTCGACATTGACTACGTCGTGCACGAAGTTGGCCATCAGCTTGGAGCAAATCACACTTTCAGCTTTTCGGACCATGGCTCAGCACGGGAGGTCGGTTCGGGTATTACGATAATGGGTTATGCGGGAATCACACCCGTCGATGTGGCCCCGCATTCACTCGACATTTTCCACGAGATCTCGATCCAGGACATCCAGGGCAACCTTGCAACCCAGCCCTGCCCGGCCACGGGTGTCATCCCGATGACGGCGAACCATCCGCCCGTTGTGTCCGCGGTTCCCAATTTCACGATCCCGATCACCACGCCGTTTGCCCTAACCGGCTCGGCAACCGATCCCGAGGGCGATCCAATAACCTATAACTGGGAACAGAATGATGTTCCGTCGAGTTTCTCAAATGCGGCGAGCATCGCATCGCCGACAAAGACGACCGGCCCGAACTTCCTTTCGTTCCCGTCCACAACATCGCCGACGCGGCTTTTCCCGCGGTTGACAACGATCCTGGCCGGCCAGGCCGTGACAGGACCATTGCCCGGCGGTGATTCAGGTGTCAATATTGAGGCCTTAAGCTCTGTTAGCAGGACGCTTAACTTCCGACTCACGGTCCGTGACAATCGGCCGTACGTTCCGGGTTCGACCATCGGGCAAACCCAGTTCACGAACACGGTCATTACGGTTTCCAACGCTGGCGGGCCGTTCAAGGTCACAACGGGCAACTCGGCCGTTACGTGGCCCGCCAATTCGTCGCAGACCGTCACCTGGGATGTTGCGAATACGGCCGGAGCACCGTTCAACACCGCCAACGTAAAGATCTCAATGTCCAATGACGGCGGAAACACGTTCCCGAACGTGCTGGCGGCATCGACGGCAAATGACGGCACGGAGTCGATCACTGTCCCGAATTTCCCAATCACCGGCGGACGGGTCAAGGTGGAAGCGATCGGCAATATCTTCTTTGATATCAACGATGCGGATATTACCGTGACCGGTGGCGGCCCGACACCGACACCAACCCCGACACCTTCGCCGACCCCGACGCCGTCCGTAACACCGACGCCGACGGTAACGCCTACTCCGACGGTGACACCTACGCCAACTCCGTCGCCGACGCCGTGTGAGGGGACGAACCTGATCACAGACTCGAGCATTGAGCAGAGTTCAGGAAGCCCGATCACGAAT
>CAUJFK010000168.1 GCA_963169175.1 Acidobacteriota bacterium
GAGTTTCAACTCCTTCGGCAACGACCTTCATATTCAGGCTTTGGGCGAGCCTGATGATCGTGTTCACGATCTCGCTGTTTTCCGTACTTTCGCACATTTGGCTAACGAACGATCGATCGATCTTTAAATAACTGAACGGGAGCCGGTGGAGATAGCTTAACGATGAATAGCCGGTGCCGAAATCGTCAAGACTGAACTCGACGCCAAGTGCACGCAGCCGGTTTATCATCTTCAAAGCCGGGCCGGTGTGGTCCATGATATGGCTTTCAGTGATCTCTAACTTAAGGCATTTCCCGGGCAGGCCTGTCGATCGCAGTGTCGCCGCCACCTTTTCCGCAAGCTCTGGCTGGCGAAATTCCTTGCTCGATAGGTTCACCGCGACCGTCAGATTCTCAGCCTTGGGATATAGCTGCTGCCATTCGCGCATCTGCCGGCAGCTTTCCTGCACGGTCCACTGGCCAAGTTTAAAGATCAATCCATTCTCTTCGGCTATTGGGATAAATTCGCTTGGCGGCAGGATGCCTCGTGTCGGGTGGTCCCAGCGAATCAGTGCCTCAAAACCAACGAGTTCGCCGCTGTCAAGCCGCACGACCGGCTGATACTGCAATTGAAATTCGCGATTTTCGAAAGCACCGCGCATCTCGGTCTCGAGCTGCAGTTTACGGCTTGCCTGGGCATGCATTGCCTCATCAAAGATCTGATATTGGGCACCGCCGGATGCCTTGGCCGCGTACATCGAGATATCGGCGTCACGCACCATATCTTCGGCCGATGTATGCTTAGCGGTGCTCAGGGCTACCCCGATGCTGGTGGTGATAAAGATCGTCCGCTGGCCGATGTCAAACGGATCGTTAAGGCCGTTGCGGATGCGTTCAGCAACCAGCAGTGCCTCGGATTGTTCCGAAAGATCGCCCAAAAGAATAACAAACTCATCTCCGCCAAATCGGGCAACAAGATCGCCGGGGCGCGTGCATGCTTCAAGCCGGCGGGCGATGTATTTTAGAAGCTTGTCGCCTTCCGCATGGCCAAGCGAATCGTTGATGATCTTGAACCGGTCAAAGTCGAGGTAAAGGACCGCAAATCGTCGCGGCCGCCGGCTTTTGCCCTTTGCGATACAGAGCTGAAGGTGCTCCATGAACAGGGTCCGGTTGGCCAGGCCCGTAAGGCTGTCATGAAACGCATCGTGCAGCAGCTGAGCCTCGGTGCGTTTTCGCTCCGTAATATCGCGGTCCGAACCACGAAAACCGACGATGGCGCCGTCAGGGCCAAAAACAGGAGCGGCATTGCTTTCCAGATAACAGATGCTTCCGTTCCGATGACGAAATCGCCGGACCATCTGGGACCAGCCTTTCCTTTCCTTGATCGACTCACGATACATCTCGGTTACGAAGATGCTGTCGTCCTCAAGCACAAGATCGTGTACGAATTGCCCCATGATCTCGTCAAGCGTGCAGCCGAGGATCGACTTCACCGCCGGATTGCTGTAAATGATGCGGCCGGCAAGATCTTCTTCCCAGATCCATTCGTTCGTGCTTTCGACCATCGAACGAAATTTTTCCTCGCTTTCACGAAGCGACCGTACCGCCTGTTCCCTGCTGCGGCGTGCTTCGCCAGCCTCGAGCGCATTCTGGACCGATACGGGCAAACGCGCCAGGCTGCTCTTGAGAATGCAATCAAATGCTCCTTCCTTCATGCATTCGACAGCTACCTCTTCGCCGACGGGATCGGCATACAAAATAAAAGGCGTGTCCCTGGCCGAATCCTTGAGCACCCTAAGCGCATCGAAAGCACTGAAACGTGGAACCGATGAATTTGACAAGATAAGGTCCGGCGAAAAGTTTGCCATCTCAGTGACAAAATTTTTCCGCGTCGCGACCCTTTTTGCCTCGAAATGCAAACCAGAGCCGCGAAGCAGACAAAGGACCGCCTCGGCGTCGGCTTCGACGGCTTCGACCACAAGGATGCGGGGAATTTTGTCAGAAAATGTCATCTAGCGGATTCGCTGACGCATGGCCCTACAAAACGGCGGATAACGTGATGGTTCATTCAAGGTTATCGCTAAGGGCCGTAAAGATACGGTTTCTAAATGGCCCACGCTGCGTCTTAACGATGTTAGATCAGCAAGGTACGGTACCGGCTCTAAAAAATGAGGATGCCTGATCTGATTCGGGATAGCGGCCTATGTTGGTGGCCGCCTTACAAAATACACGACTCACATTGGGTTGGGGCGTCCCAGCGCAAGCTTAAGTATTATCTGACTTATACAGCAGAAGTGTCAATCAAAATTTCACATGCCTATCGGCGTCCGAAGGCGTTGGATGTGAAGCTTTAGTTAGGGGCCATTAAATCAATAGGCAAACGAGATACCGTATTTATCGATGCCGGGCCCGCCAAAGCGTGTCATGCATTTCTTTTGCCCAGGTCCAAAATGTACCCTGTTTCAGTCTGTGCAGGTAGTCATCCCAGATTCCGTAATGGAGATAGATCGATTCTGGTCCGCCCGCGTCAATGACGGCGGCGATCTCATGATAATATTTGCGGTTCGGCTCATCGCCGGCTATCGCCAACGCGATATTCGCCGCTGCCACCTCTGCCTGCCGTACCGCCATATGCGCGAACTTAGGGCCGGAAAAGGCGACAATATCGCCGGCCGCGTATGCATTGCTCAAACCCTGGATCTTCATTCGATCATCAACCAAAACGAAGTCTTCGCTGTCCGTTATTCCAAGGTCATTTAGGATCGCCTGCCCGCGAAACGGCGGGACGAGCATAAGCAGATCATACCCGATCGCGTGTTTTTGAGCCGATCTCAGCTCAGTCGGGGTTATCTCGGTAACGGGCACGTCATAGAGCACCGAGATCTTAAATTTTGCAAAAGCTGACTCAAGTTGCTTATGAAGGTCAGCACCCCCAAAAGCCGAACTCAGCGATTCCGGAAAAATTGCTTTTATCTTAACTGTGCCGTCCTCGAGTTTTGGCCCGAACCGTCGTGCCAATGCGAAGGCCGTTTCACAAACCGGCACCGGCAATCTGGCGGATGGACACATTCCGATGACGATCGTCCCTTCTTGAAAACTCTCCAGGGCCTTGCCAAATCTAGCGGCCGCGTTTACGCCAAGAATATGATGTGAATGTTCGAAGAATCCACCCACCTTTTCGGTAGCAAGGCGGCGGCCCATTGCGATCAACAGAAAGTCATAGGAGATCTCGCCGTTAAAGTCTGCCCCTGTGACGACAGCTTTCTTCAGGCCCTTGCTTATTCGGATCAACTCTCCATGAACAAAACGGACACCGATATTTTTGAGTTTTTGCGCAAGATCGAACGATATATCAACAGGCTCACATTCACCAAGCGCGAGTTCGACCAGGGCCGGAAGGAATGTGAAGTTTCGGTTTGGCGCAACGAGAGTGATCTGATACGAACGATCGACGGATGCGGCAAGCTTCTCCGCCGCCACAAGCCCCGCGAAACCGCCACCTATAATAAGAATGTTCGCCATAGAAACTCCAAAACTTCTCAACGCAAGACCAGACGGTCAGATGCGGACGGCGACGGCCGGCACCAAAAGAACGCGGCTCCTCTCATTCACTTGAGTTTTCCTATCTCTTCACGAAGCTTCCCAAGCGCACTGTTGGTCGGATCCGCCTTTTCCAGCCTCGCAAGTGTTGCTTCGGCCCCGGCAGCGTCCAATTTTCTTGTGTACGCGACCGTTAAATTCTGGAGCGCGAGGGAATGATTTGGGTCGGCGTCGAGAACACGCTTAAATTCTGTTATGGCACGATCGTAATCGGGCTTTTCGCGGAAGATAAATGTCAAACCCATATCGGTACGCACGTCAAAATTGTCCGGCTTTTTCGCAAGGGCCGAGATATACCATTTCTCTGCTTCCACATATTTCCCAGCATCGAAATTTGTATTGCCCAGGTTGACGATCACTTCGAAATTTTCAGGCTGGATCTCATTGGCTTTGGCCAGGAATTCGATCGCTTGGTCGTACCGCTGTATCTGGTAGAATAACTCGGCAGCCTTCAATTGGGCCTCAAGGTCCGTCGGGTTCTGCCGCGCATTCTCGACGATCGCCTGAACCTCGGCCATTGAGCCACCAGCACCGGGAACGCTTGGATGTCCGCCCGGAACACTGCCCGCAGGCTGTGTCGCTTGTGTTTGTCCACCGGTCATTGTCGCGGCGTTCTGATTGATAGCGTTTGTGGTAAAGAAGCCAATGATCGTGCCGAGAAGCAACCCTATAAGCGTGAAAAGGAAATTATCTTTGGTCATGGTACTTAGGCGTATGAATGAAGCCCGGGCAACAGATAACTGACACCCAAGTAAGTAAAGATAACGAACAAGAATGCGGCCAGCGCAAAATAGGCGGAGCTTCGGCCTTTCCAGCCATAGGCGATCCGCGAATGGAGGAAACCTGCATAGGTCAGCCAGGCGACCAAGGCCCCAACCTCCTTCGCATCCCAACCCCAATATCGGCCCCAGGATTCGTTGGCCCAAACCGCACCCGTGATCAGCAATAACGCCAGCCCGGCAAATGCTACGCCCCCGAGCTTGTACATCAGCCCGTCCAACGTGGCTGCGGGCGGCAGGGCCGCACGGATCCTGCCGGTCTTGATACCAAACAGCACAACGAACATCGTGCCGGTAAAGGCCGTGATCAGGGCCGCCAACTCTACTGGGTTGGCGTTGAGGCTAAGATGGAGCTGAGGCCCGTTCTGCAGGATCCAGTCCCGAGACATCCGGGTGAGTTCCGCGATCGGTATCTGATTGATCTGGACCTGCGGCACATTGTCCTGCTGCAGCATCCATGTGGCAAATCGAGCATATTGCCCTGGGTCTATCAGGGCCTCAACGTTCGTGAGTGTCTTCAATTGATAGACAAGCACGCCTATGCCGACAGCTTGTGCGGCCAGTGCGGTCCGCAGTAGATAATGGCCGAGGCGCTTCGCTCTGGGATCTGGAGAGTTGATGTCCTTGGCAAAGGCCGCCACGGCTGCAATCAGGAGTATGGCGGCGACGACAATAAACCAGCCCACGTACGGAATGTCGGCACGAAGCGCAAGTGACATCCGCGAATTCCCGACAAAGGTTGAGGCCGTATAGGTACCGAATGTCGATGGAAGAAATACGCTGAACTTGCTTATGGTAACGAACGTACCAATTGCGAAAGCACTGGTCCAGATCGCCATCTTCTCGACCTTCAGCCCGTCTTTCAGTAGATATAGGACCGCGACCGCAAAACACACTAGCGCCACGCCATAACTAATCGAAGCCACACCGACGTGGATCGGCCGCCAGTAAGAGTCAAGCACTGGCGGAAGATCGACCAATTCACTGCCAATAAATCGGGCCAGGACCAGGATGATCGCAGCAAGAGGCAGCGAGAGCCCGGCGACGAGCACGAACTGCTTTCGACGCATGATGAGCAGCGTCGTTATGCCTGCTCCAAAAGCGAATGCGAGGCTGAGGTCATAGAGGTTGGCAAACGGTATGTAGCGAAAGATCCAGGGCATATCCGCCGTTGACCGTCCCTGTTCATGAAAGATCGCAAACTCACGGTCGTATGCAGAGATCCATCGCACAAGCCAACTGGATAGATTGAAGAAAACACCGAGCACTGCGGTCCAAAATCCGAATGTTTCAGCGAACCGGAACGGCGCGTAAAAGTTGGTCAGATAAAAGATCGCTGCGGTGAGATAACAGGCCAGCGCCAACATCATCAAGGCTCCGTCCGATATGAAACCGCTGCCGCCAACCGTGATCCGGACAGCAGCAAGCGCGAGCGAACCAAGAACTGCCATTGCGGCCGGGGCGTAGAGGCCGAGTTTGTGGACGCCTGCCGCTCGATCGGCACCAGCCATCATTGGTTTGCCAAGTACTTCCTGATTCATTGTTGAACCCCCGTAAGAACTTCCGAACCGCGGAGTTCATCCGTAAGTTTTGCAAGTTTGTCCTGGAGCGACTGCTGATTGCGATTTGTGTGGCCGCCCGCAACGATCCTGATGAGACCGTTCCCGTGTTCCTCGAGCACGACCCAGACCCGTTGGTGTGCAAAGAAAAAGACGGCCACAAGAGTGATGAACAGAAGCGCGAATCCGATATAGACCACAGTTGCGCCGGGATCGCGCTGTACCGACAGAATGTGGCGGTCGCCTACCTTCTCAAACTCGACAAGCCGAAACGTGTATCCAGCTACCGACTTTTTTGCGATAGGAATATCCGCCATCAGCGGTCCGAAAGCATAGGCGGTTTCGACAGTCCCAGCCGGTGGCGTGACTTGCAGAACAGCGGCAGGATTCGGGTATGAGCTGGTATCTTCATTCGGATCTTCTGGCCCTATTCGAAAATTTCCACGGAATTCCGAAAATCGAAGCTTTGTTCCATCTGCAAGAAGAGTGCTTCCGTTACGAGGTATCGTGAGTCTTGTTGGTCCGTTTCCGTCGGCTGAAACGACATCAATGATAATATTGCGGGCACGGCCCAGCGGGACATAGCTCGCTTGAAAGAACCTATAGCCACGGTAGTCGAACGGACGGTTCATCTGAACCATTGCGTCGTGCTTCCCAGTTTCATCGGTGATCGTGAAGCGGGTTATCCAATCGATCGTATTCCCCGCCCCCAGCGATCCGTCGGACTTGATAAGCCTCTGCTCAATATCCGTGAATTCGACTTGGAAAGGAAGGCGTTTCGTTACCCGATCGATCTTGTCCAGATCAACTGCCATCTCCTCGATCAAGTCAGACGATTCGCCCGGCGCAAGCGGCAGATTTCCGGTTGTCCCCAGCTGAGCAGTGAGAAAGCCGCCCAAAAATACGAGTAGGAGAGCAACGTGAACGGCATAGGCGCCGAGCCGGTTCCAGGCCCCCGATTCGGTAAAGATAAACATACGGCCGTTCTTCTCAGCTGTCCTGACGTGGTTGAAACCCGTCTGTCCCAATGCCTTGCGCACCCGGACCGTCACCTCCGGCGTGGTTCCCTCAACCTCAAAT
>CAUJFK010000169.1 GCA_963169175.1 Acidobacteriota bacterium
GACCAACCGGTTTGAAGGCGATCAGGAAACGTTGAGGGTCAGCCCTTCCGTGCTGATCTTGCACTTGAGTACTTCGGCGCCTGTCTGGCCCGCGAGTGAAGCTTCAACTTCTGCTTTTCGGCCTTCCTCACAATAAAACGCGATGCATCCGCCGCCGCCGGCACCGCATACCTTGGCGGCGATCGCGCCGTTGTTGAGGGCGGTTTCGATAAGCTCGTCCATGTGCGGGGTCGTTATCATTGGCGACAGGCGTTTCCGGTGCGGGAACGCTTTTTTTAGAATTTCACCAACCTCATCCCAGTCATTTCCCAGCAAAGCAATGCGTAAATTCAATGCGTCGTCGCGGATGCCTTCAAAAATATCGAATAGTTCGCGGTCACCATCGATATGGCGTTTTGTGATCTCCCAGTTATTGATGCCCGAATTTCGTGGTTCGCCCGTATAAAGCACGACGGTGCGTTCTTCCAGCGTTTTGAGGTCGATATCGAGGGCCTCGCGGCGAATGCCTTCCGGTGAAAAATGGATCGCCGCGGCACCGCCGTATTGGGCGGAATAATAATCCTGAAATCCGGTCGGCACTTTTATCACCTGACACTCAACATTCGCCGCGATCGGGATAAATCGGTCGGGCGAATAGCGGTCGCCAACGAGTTTATTCAGTGCGCCGATGCAAGCGATATTGAGCGTTGACGATCCGGCAAGGCCAGCTCCCGCCGGAGCCTCAGATATGGTCGTCATATTGAAGCCGGTTTCGGGCCGGAAGAAATAGACCAGCTTTGAAAGCAGCTCGAGGCGCGGCTCGTTCTTGAGTTCACCGATCCGATCGAGTGAGGTTTCAAACCTTACACCGCGGTCCACCGATTCGAGGACGATAACATCATCGTCCCGCGTTTCAATACGGCACTTCGCCAAAAGGTCAACTGCAAAATTGACGGTCGAAGCTCCTTCATGAAAGAGAAAAAGCGGCGGTATATCAATAGTCCCGCCGGCCAGATCGACCCGCGACGGAGCGGAAGTTTCGATGATCATAGGGTACAAGAGTTAGAACGATCTCTGTTCAACTTCTTACGTTGAAGAACTGGATATCTTAGCGTATTTCAGAACGGAATGAATAACGCGGGAAGTCATTTTTTTGCGGCCTTTGTGGCCTCCGGTTTCGGAGGTTCTTCGTCCGGGGCTGTGCCTGACGGGTCGCGCGTGAGGTGAAAGCGTTCGCCCAGGCCGTGCAGTTTCTCCTGCGCAACCTCTTCGACCTGGAGCAGTTTCTCTTCGAGCTTTGACAATGTCTCACTCTCAACGTCCTCGACCTTTTCCGACAGCCAGTATCGCTCGATCGCGTAAAGGATGATGACGACAAAAAGAATGACGAAAAACGCCGCAATGCCGATCTGCTGAAAATCGCCGATGATCGATGTGATGGCACCGCTGAAAAACCACCCGGTTCCCGCAAGCAGCAGCACCCAAAGCCCGCAGCTGATCGCATCGAGAATCACGAACCTGTGAAAAGGCATTTTGCCGATGCCGTAGAAAACACACATCGCGACCCTGATGCCGTATAGATACTTGGAGATAACGATCGCGAATTTTCCGAATTTCCCGATCAGCCGTTCAATCCGCGGTTGGGCCACCTGGTAAAAACGATAATGCTTGGCATTTTCGTGAAAAAGGCGGCCGACCACATATCCCACGCTGTCACCAACCATCCCGCCAAGTGTCCCGGCAATAAATACCTTCAGAAAGCTATAGTGGCCAAAAAAACCGCTATGGGCCATTGCTCCGGACAATAAGAGCGTAATATCGCCTTCGATGGTGCAGAGGGCGAAAACGGCGTAAATGCCGTATAGCTCGATGATCTGAGAAAGCTGATCCATAGGTGCGGACCTAAACAAGATCCGGCGGGTAAATAAAAAGAGTAGCTTTCACCGGCCCTTGCAGTCAAACAATTGCATCCGGGCGAGATCGCGGACCACGCCGGCCGGCTTTGTGGCGAAAGCCGATCGGGTTAGAATCTGGTCTAGAAAAACGCACCGGTTGACACTTGGGCAAGGCTGGCTAATAATCGCGGTAGTCCGGTCAATACATTGCGGAATAATTACCCAGCATGGCTGAAACCCACGGTCAAGATCGCATAACTCTAGGCGTTGAGGTATCGTCATCCTCGCTGGGCGGCGTTTATCTGGACGCACGCGGCACCATCGCGCGGACATATCGAAAGGACTTCGATCCGGCGTCAAACACCGTCGAACAGATAGTCGCGCTTGTGGCGGAAGTAAAAGGCGATCTTGATCACCTCGACTGCCTTGGAATAGCGGTACCGGGACTTGTCCACGGCGCCACCCGGAAGGTTGCGTATTCGGCCAGCATGCCTGCGCATACTGAGATCGATCTCGCGAGGGAGGTTGCTCGCGCTACCGGGCTCAAGACAACGCTTGAAAATGATGCCAATGCGGCAGCATACGGTGAATTTCGGCTCGGAGCGGGCCGCAACAGCCGGGACCTTTTTTACGCGACGCTTGGAGCAGGCGTTGGCGGGGCATTCATTTTCGGGGGTTCGATCTGGCGCGGGAAGGCTGGATTTGCGGGTGAATTTGGGTATGTGACGATCAATTCTGAAGGAATGCGGCTTGAGGATGTTGCTTCGTCGGCAAATATTGTCCGGCGGACGCAAAACCGGATGCGTCAGGACAACACGTCATCACTCAGCGGCCTCGATGAAAGGCGCCTAACTATTTCCGACATACTTTCTGCCGCGGAAACGGAAGACGATCTTGCCCAGATGATGCTCGAGCGGACTGGTGAATATGTCGGGACCGCCATCGCGAGTGTCATCAATTTATTGAATATCGAAGCGGTCGTTCTGGGCGGAGAACTGATGGACGCAGGACACTATGTTCTTGATGCCGTCGTCGGCCGGGCAAAAGAATTGTCATTTGCCCCATCGTTTGCGGGCACGCGCATTGTTGCCGGCACATTAGGCCGAAATGCTGCGGCGGCTGGCGTTGCACTGCTGGCCTGTTCGGATCAGCAAGGACTTGTTGTCGAAGATTAATTTCTTTAATTAGGCGCGCTGATGCCTCGCGGGTTGATTGGGTTGTCCAATAACTCTATTTTCTATAGTAGACCTAAACCGGATTTGCGGATTTGCGCGGATTCTGTAATATTGGGTAAAGTTTTACGGTAATATTACACAACAAGTACGGATCGTTCGTCAGATTTGGATCCCTATACAACGCCGCGGTTTTGGCAAAGTACAGGTTTCCTTGATCCGACTCGCGCACGAGAATTTCCAAAATGCCACAATTCTTTAACAAAAGTGCGAACAACATAGCCAGGATCTCAATGCTTGCGGTAGCCGTGCTGGCGGGGACGGCGTTCTTTGTGTACACGCAGGTCGCCCGTTCGTCATATCTGACCGGCCGTTACCTTGAGCGTCAGCAGCCGGTGCAGTTCAGCCATAAGCACCATGCCGGGGACGACGGTATCGATTGCCGGTATTGTCACTCGACGGTCGAAACAACGGCCACCGCGTCGATCCCGCCAACGCAGACGTGTATGAACTGTCACAGCCAGATATGGTCTGACAGCCCTTATCTCGAACCGGTCCGGGCAAGCTTCCGTGACAACAAGCCGATCGAATGGCAGCGTGTCCACGATCTGCCTGAGTTCGTATATTTCAACCACAGCATTCATGTGGCAAAGGGCGTAGGCTGTTCAACCTGTCACGGACAGGTGGACAATATGCCCGCCGTTTACCAGGAAAATACACTCCAGATGGAATGGTGTCTCGCATGCCATCGCGAACCCGAGAAATTCATCAGGCCGAAGTCCGAGATCTACAACATGAAGTGGGAGGACCGCGACCTGGAGCCTGAGGAGCGGCTGGAACTTAAGGCGAAGTACAAGATAAGAAGCAGGGAAATGATGACGAGTTGTTCGATCTGTCATCGGTAAAGGCAGGAGTTACGCCATTGTGCGTGAAACTCTTGCCCGCGAGGAGCCTTTTAGACCGGAGATCGGCGTCAGCCGCGGTGCTGCATGCGAAAACGCGTAACTCTTGCGGAAAAGATAATGAATAGCCCCGAAAGTAAACAAAACTTTGCGAATTTGCGTGAACAGATCCTTGGCCGAAGCGGCAAGGATTACTGGCGCAGTGTCGAGGAATTTGCGGATACGCCTGAGTTCGAGGAGTTCGTAAAGCGGGAATATCCCGCGCACGGGCAGGAATGGAACGACCCTGTCACGCGCCGTAGCTTTATAAAGGTGATGGGAGCAACGCTTGCCCTTGCGGGACTGAGCGGCTGCGTTATCCAGCCGCCTGAGAAGATTGTTCCTCGTGTTCGCGATCAGGAAGATATGCTCCCGGGCCGGTCCCGGTTCTTTGCCACTGCAATGCCGCTCGGCGGCACGTCGTTGGGACTGTTGGGACGATCTTACGAAGGGCGGCCGACCAAGATCGAGGGTAATCCGGAACACCCGCAAAGCCTTGGCTCAACCGATTTTCGGGCCCAGGGTTCGCTTTTGGATATGTACGACCCGGACCGGTCGCAGGTTATCCTCGATCGCGGAACACAGAGGTCATGGCTCGATTTTACAAACAGCTTCCGCTCCGCGATCGCTGAAAACTCTGCTGACGGCGGTGCCGGAGTCCGCATACTGACGCAAACTATCACGTCGCCGACCTTCCTGGCCCAGATGAAGCAGCTTCAATCGGAGCTGCCGAATTCAAAATGGGTACAGTATGAGCCTGTTAATCAGGACAACGCGATCGCGGGGGCCCGGATGGCCTTTGGCTCGCCGGCCCATGCGGTTTACCGGTTTGACAAGGCCAAACGCGTTCTTCTCCTGGATGCCGACATCTTCTCGGGCTTTAACCCGCGTTATATGAACGACGCGATAAAGACCCGGCACTCAAAGGAAGCCGCGGAAATGAGCCGGCTTTACGTGATCGAGACCACCCCAACACTTGCCGGAGCGAAGGCTGATCACCGGCTTGCGGTCAAACCGAGCCAGATGGCCGAGATCGCGAAGGCAATTGCCCAGGCAGTTGGTGTTTCAGGCGCAAACTCGACGCAGACGGAGTACTCGGCGTGGATCGCGGCCTTGGCGAGCGACCTGAGTGCGAATCGCGGCCGGTCGCTGGTTGTGGCGGGCGATCAGCAGCCGCCAGTCGTTCACGCACTCGCCCATGCGATGAACGCGGCACTTGGGAATGTCGGACAGACGGTCGTATATACCGATCCGCTTTCGCCATATGAAAAAACGCAGGTCGAGCAGCTTAGCGAACTGATCGCCGATATCGATGCGGGGCGTGTAAGAACACTTGTGATCCTTGGCGGGAATCCGGTTTACGACACTCCCGCGGACCTGAAGCTGGATGCTGACCGGATGAATAAGATCCCGCTCAGGGTCCACCTCGGAACGCATGTTGACGAAACGGCCGAATATTGCCATTGGCATGTGCCCGCGAACCATTATTTGGAAATATGGAGTGATGGGCGTGCCTATGACGGAACGGTGACGCTCACGCAGCCTTTGATCCAACCTCTTTACGCCGGAAAGAGCTTTCACCAGATGGTTCAGCTGTTTTTCCGTGAGAACTTTGATAAGAAAGACCTCGATATTGTAAAGGGCTATTGGCAAACGCAGACGATCGTCCCCGCGGCAAGACCGGCCGCCGCGGCCTTGCCCGCCGGTGCGGCCCCCGCGGCACCCGGTGCAGATCAACAGGCCGGCAAGACGGCCGCAAAGCCGACGCCGACGCCTGATGCAGGACGCGAAACCATCACGATAGCAGAACGTCCGGCGGCCGCCCCCAGTCCGGCACCGTCAACTCCGCGCACGTTCGAGGATAATTGGCGCCGTGCCGTGCACGACGGGCTGATAGGGAACACCGCATTGCCGGCAAAAACGCTGTCCGTTAACACCGCGTTCCTGTCTCAGCCGGAAGTGAAGCCCGCGGGAACTGGCATTGAGATATGTGTTCGGCCGGATCCCAGCATCTATGATGGCCGGTTCGCCAACAACGGATGGCTGCAGGAACTGCCGAACCCGTTGACAAAGATAACGTGGGAAAACGTTGCTCTGGTAAGCCCGAACACGGCCGCAAAGCTTGGGTTCAATCAAGGGAACGATAAGCGCGAAATTTCAGGCGGCGAACGCGGGCTTGCGTTTGTGAACACCCGCGGAAACAACATGACGGCCGACCTGGTCAAGCTTACATATCAGGGCAGTACGATACAAAAGCCGGTGCCGATGTGGATAATGCCGGGCCAGCCCGACGATGTCGTCACTATTTATATGGGCTATGGCCGGACGCGGGCCGGGCGGATCGGGACCGGCCTTGGTTACAGCGCGTTCGATGTCCGGCGGTCCGATGCAATGAACTACGGTTTTGGTTCACTTGCCGCGACAGGCGAAAAGACAACGGTCGTCACGTCTCAGATCCATTTCAATATGGAAAACCGCGACCTTCTGCGGGTACTCGATGCTGACGTTTTTGAGGCGACACCGGCCAAATGGGAGCAGGAGAATATGTATCCGACGTCGATGTACAAATCGGCGTACGATGAGACCTACTCCGATTGGTACAAGACGCACAGCCGCTGGGCAATGACCATCGATCTGACGTCGTGTGTAGGGTGTAATGCCTGTGTCGTTGCGTGCCAGGCGGAAAATAACATTCCGGTTGTTGGAAAGGATCAGGTCGAACGCAGCCGTGAAATGCACTGGCTTAGAGTTGATACATATTTCACGGGCGATGACGTTAACAACCCGGGCAGCCTCCATTTTCAGCCGGTACTTTGCCAGCAATGCGAACAGGCCCCGTGCGAGGTCGTGTGTCCGGTGACAGCGACGGCCCACAACCCCGAAGGCCTGAACGACATGGTATACAACCGCTGCGTCGGCACCCGGTATTGCTCGAACAACTGCCCGTATAAGGTGCGAAGGTTCAACTTCATGCTTTATCAGGATTGGGATACGCCGCAGTACAAATTGATGCGGAACCCGGAAGTGACCGTCCGAAGCCGCGGCGTAATGGAGAAGTGCACATACTGCACACAGCGCATTGCCGCCGCCCGTATCGAGGCGCAGAAGGATGACCGTCCGATCGCGGATGGCGAGGTCGTGACCGCGTGCCAGGCTGCCTGCCCGACGAACGCGATCGTCTTTGGTGATGCAAATGATCCGAACAGCCGTGTCACGGCCACGAAGAAGGACCACCGAAACTACATCCTTCTGAACGACCTTGGCACACAGCCGCGAACGACGTATTTGACCGAGCTGAAGAATCAGAACAAGGAAATGCCGGGCTTTAAGCCGTTCAAGGAGCCTCCGGTCCGTAAGGCCGAAAAGGCGAAACCGACGGAGGAAGGGCACTAGATCAATATGGCTGACTTAAAGGAGATCCAGCAAAGGGTTTATCCGCCAATGGTCGAGGGCGACCATACCTTCGCGACCGTATCGGACAAGATCGGCGACTACACACTCCGTAAACGGACGCCGCTGGCCTGGTTCGTCGGGTTCGGCATTGCCTTTATGGTTGCCCAGCTTCTGATGGTCTCGGTCGTCTATCTGCTGGCCAAGGGCATCGGCATTTTTGGTACCAACCAGCCTGTTGGATGGGCATTCCCGATCATCAACTTCGTTTGGTGGATCGGTATCGGCCACGCGGGAACATTGATCTCCGCCATTCTTCTGCTGCTGAATCAGAAATGGCGCACATCGATCAACCGGTTCGCCGAGGCAATGACGCTGTTCGCCGTTGCCTGCGCCGCGATCTTTCCGGTGATCCATACCGGCCGGCCGTGGCTGGCGGCATATTGGCTGTTCCCATACCCGAACACGATGGGCATCTGGCCGCAGTTTCGCTCGCCGCTCATCTGGGACGTTTTCGCCGTTTCGACGTACGCGACCATCTCGCTGCTGTTCTGGTATGTCGGCCTGATCCCCGACCTTGCGACACTTCGCGATCGTGCCAAGAACAAGTATTTCAAGTTTGCTTACGGCATTCTGTCGTGGGGCTGGCGCGGTTCCGCCCGGCACTGGCACCGGTATGAACTTGCGTATCTTCTGCTGGCCGGAATATCAACGCCGCTCGTTCTTTCGGTGCACTCGATCGTGTCTTTGGACTTCTCGGTCTCGCAGATACCGGGCTGGCACGCCACGTTCTTCCCGCCGTATTTCGTTGCGGGTGCTATCTATGCCGGCTTTGCGATGGTGCTGATCCTCTGCATCCCGCTGCGGGTCTGGTACAACATGAAGGATTTCA